>NZ_JBHXLV010000121.1:0-19781 GCF_042721685.1 Streptomyces sp. NPDC058459
TCACGGAACGACACCTGGTCGTCGGCCCCGTGGTTCTGGATGCCGATGTGGCCGTCGCGCAGGCTGCGGGCCGGGTCGGTGTTGGTGAAGTCGTTGACCTGGACTCCGTTGAGCCAGATGCGCAGCCGCTCGCCCTCCACCCGGATCTCGTAGGTGTTCCACTCCCCCGGCGGGTTCAGCGCACGGTCGCGCGCGGCCAGGTCGGCGGGCTGGAAGCCGTACACCGAGCCGGTGGTCTTCTCGGGCACGTCGGTCGCGTCGATCTGGACCTCGTAGCCGTTGTCCACGGCCGACCAGGGGTCGTCCGCGGGCGGGAAGCCCACGAACACGCCCGAGTTCCCGTCCCCGGCGATCCTCCAGTCGAGCTTCAGGGAGTACGAGGAGAAGCCGGCGTCGGCGTACCAGAGCAGGCCCATGCCGCCGGACGAGGTGAGCGTGCCGTCGTCGGCCAGGGTGAAGGAGCCCGGCCCGGCCTGCCGCCAGCCCTTCAGCGAGGTGCCGTCGAACAGGCGGCGGTAGCCGTTCTCCGGGCGGCAGTCGGCCTGTGCGGCGCCGGTGGCCCAGCGCAGGCCGCCGAGCAGGTGGGCGCGGAAGGCGGGGTCGGCGAAGGACTCGCGGGTGTGACCGCCGCCGGTGTAGAAGGCGCGGCCGCCCTGGTAGGTCTGGCACCAGGCGATCGGGTGGTCGCCGTTCATGGTGCCGCCCGCGTAGGACGACTCGTCCAGGGAGGCCAGGACGTGGGCGCGCTCGCGCGGGTTGGAGCGGTAGTTGTACCACTCGTCGGTGCGTTCCCACCGGCCGGGCAATTGCGCGGTGGCGGGGTGGGCGTGGTCCTCGACCACGACGGTGGCGGGCTGGATCGCCGGGTGTGAGGCGAACCAGGCTCCGGCGAGCCCGCCGTAGAACGGCCAGTCGTACTCGGTGTCGGCGGCCGCGTGGACGCCGACGTAGCCGCCGCCCTGGCGGATGTAGCGCTCGAAGGCGCGCTGCTGGCCGGGATCGAGGACGTCGCCGGTGGTGGAGAGGAAGACGACCGCGTCGTAGCGGCTCAGGTTACGGGTGGTGAAGGTGCTCGCGTCCTCGGTGGCGTCGACGGTGAGGCCGTCCGTGGCGCCGAGCTGCCGGACGGCGGCGATGCCGTCCGGGATGGAGTCGTGGCGGAATCCGGCGGTCTTGGAGAAGACCAGGACGCGGCCGTTCTCGGTGGGGCGCGCGGCGGACGGGCCGGTGACGGACCCGAGCAGGAGCGCGGCTCCCAGCGCGGCGGTGGTGAGCAGGCGTGTGGTGCGCATGGGGGGCCTCCGCTCAGCCGGTGGTGAAGGTGAAGTCGTCCACGTCGAAGAGGGCGCCGGAGCCGCCCTTGAAGACGAGGAAGAGCGTGGTCGTGGCCTTCGGCGCGCGGGACAGGCCGGCGCTCACGTCCTGGAACGTCTGCCAGCCGCCGGTCACCGGCACGGTGGCGGTGCCGAGGAGGGTGCCCCCCGCCGATCCGGCGCGGATCTCCAGCGTGCCGCCGACTCCGCCGGAGGAGATCCGAGCGGTGATCTTCTTGGCGTCGGCCAGCGCGTAGGGAGTGAAGGAGATCGAGTCGCCGTTGTCGATGTCGCCGACCGTCTTGCCTCCGTGGGCGGTGTCCTTGGACTGGAGGGTGACGCCGGAGGAGCCGGTGAAGTGCTCGGCCTGGCGGTGGCGGGGCTGGGTGACGTTCTGGTCGTGGGAGGTGAGGGAGGCCTGTCCGCCGCCTCCGTTGTCGGTGTACTCGGCGTCGAACACGCCGAAGATGTCCTCGTTCTCGTCGTGGCCGCCGTCGGCGCTGGTCTTGATGGTGCCGGAGCAGCCCTTGGCCGAGGTCAGCGGGTGGCCGTGGGTGTCGTGGCCGAGGATGAAGTTCACGGTGACCTTGGAGCAGTCGACGTTCTGACCGTCCTCGGGGTCGGTGACCTTCACGGTGAACGGGACGGCGTCACCGAAGCTGAACAGCTGTCCGTCCTGCGGGAGTTGCAGTGTGACGGTGGGTGCGGTGTTGCCCACGACGATGCGTACGGAGGCGCTGCCGGTGCGGCCGCCGGGGTCCTTGGCGGTCAGGGTGGCGGTGTAGGTGCCGTTCTTGCGGTAGGTGTGCGTGGGGTTGGCGGCGGTGGAGCTGGTGCCGTCGCCGAAGTCCCAGCGGTAGGTGAGGGTGTCGCCGTCCTGGTCGGTGGTGCCGGCGGAGGAGAAGCGGACCTTGAGCGCGGCCTGCCCGGACGTCTTGTCGGCGGCGGCACGGGCGGCCGGTGAGTGGCCGCCGGTGGCGTTCTCGATCCGGTACAGCGCGGAGTTGTCGTCGCCGCCGAACCAGGCGGTGCCGTAGTCCAGGACGTAGAGCGCGCCGTCGGGGCCGAAGGCCATGTCCATCACCTGGGTGCCGGTCCAGGGGAAGGCGTTGATCGACCGGACCGTGCCGTCGGCGCCGGTGTCGACGCGCTTGATCCAGCGGCGGCCGAACTCACCGGCGAAGAAGTTCCCGTCGTACGCCTCGGGGAACTTCACCGGGGAGTCCAGGGCGGGGTCGTAGTGGTAGACGGGGCCGCCCATCGGGGACTCGGAGCCGTCGCCGAACTCCGGTACGGAGGCGCCGTCGTAGGGCAGCCAGGCCGCCTGGGCCGGGGGCAGGTCGGTGAGGCCGGTGTTGTGGGGTGAGGTGTTCTTGGGGGCGGCGCAGTCGAAGGCCGCGCCGGAGGTCTTGGTGGCGAAGTCGTAGTCCACGTAGGCGTCGTTCTTGCCGGTGCAGTAGGGCCAGCCGAAGTTGCCGGGGCCGGTGACGCGGGCGAACTCGACCTGGCCGGCGGGGCCTCGGGCGGGGTCGGCGGCGCCGGCGTCGGGGCCGTAGTCGCCGACGTACAGGACGCCGGTTTCCTTGTCGACGCTGAAGCGGAAGGGGTTGCGGAAGCCCATGGCGTAGATCTCGGGGCGGGTCCTGGCGGTGCCGGGGGCGAAGAGGTTGCCGTCGGGGATGGTGTAGGTGCCGTCGGCGCCGACCTTGACGCGCAGGATCTTGCCGCGCAGGTCGTTGGTGTTGCCGGCGGTGCGCTGGGCGTCGAAGGCGGGGTTGCGGCCGGCGCGTTCGTCGATGGGGGTGAAGCCGTCGGACTGGAAGGGGTTGGAGTCGTCGCCGGTCGACAGGTAGAGGTTGCCGTCCTTGTCGAAGTCGATGTCCCCGCCGACGTGGCAGCAGATGCCGCGCGAGGTCGGCACTTCCAGGATGTTCTTCTCGCTGGCGGTGTCCAGGGTGCCGTCGGCCTTGAGGACGAAGCGGGAGAGCCGGTTCACGCCGTCGAAGCGGGCGAAGTCGGCGGCGGTACCGGTCTCGGGGGCGTCGCCGGGCGGGGTGTCCAGCGGGGGCGCGTAGTAGAGGTAGACGAACCGGTTGTCGGTGAAGTGCGGGTCGACGCCGACGCCCTGGAGTCCCTCCTCGTCGTGGGAGTACACGGCGAGCCTGCCCGCGATGCGGGTGGTACCGCCCGCGTCGGTGAGGCGGAGTTCGCCGTCGCGGGAGGTGTGCAGGACCGAGCGGTCGGGCAACACGGCGAGGCTCATCGGCTCGCCGACCTCCGCCTCGCCCCGGGCGAGGGTGACCTGCTCGAAGTTCTCGGCGGCGGCACCGCTCCGGTCAGCGGCGGCACCGCTCCGGTCGGCGGCGGCACCGCTCCGGTCAGCGGCGGCACCGCTCCGGTCGGCGGCGGCCGCGCCGGGGGCGGTGAGGGCTGGGGTGGCGCCGATGAGGAGCGCACCGCAGGCGAGGGCCAGGGCGGTGCGCAGGCGTGGCCGGCGGCTTGCGCTACCGGTAGGGCGGTTGTTCCCGTGCACGGATGCCTCCAGAAGAAGCGGGTTGTACGGGCGGGTGGGGGTGCGCCGGGATGCGCCGTCATCCCGGTGAGGAGCGTCAGTGGCCGAACGCCGCGTCGAACGAGGCCGACGGCGGGTCGAAGTCGTACGCCTTGAGGCGGGCCAGGGCTTCGGGGGCGCCCTGGAGCCGGTCCATGCCGGCGTCCTCCCACTCGACGGAGACGGGGCCCTGGTAGCCGATGGAGGCCAGCATCCGGAACACGTCCTCCCACGGGACGTCCCCATGCCCGGCCGAGACGAAGTCCCAGCCGCGGCGCGGGTCGCCCCAGGGCAGGTGGGAGCCGAGCCGGCCGTTGCGGCCGTCCAGGCGTTTGCGGGCCTCCTTGCAGTCCACGTGGTAGATCCGGTCCCGGAAGTCCCACAGGAAGCCGATCGGGTCCAGGTCCTGCCACACGAAGTGGGAGGGGTCGAAGTTCAGGCCGAACGCGGGCCGGTTCCCGATCGCGTCCAGGGCACGCCGGGTCGTCCAGTAGTCGTAGGCGATCTCGCTCGGGTGGACCTCGTGCGCGAACCGCACGCCCTCGGCGTCGAAGACGTCCAGGACGGGGTTCCAGCGCTCGGCGAAGTCCTCGTAGCCCCGCTCGATCATCGACTCGGGGGCGGGCGGGAACATGGCGACGAGGTGCCAGATCGCGGAGCCCGTGAAGCCGACGACGGTGTCCACACCGAAGGCCGCGGCCGCACGCGCGGTGTCCGCGATCTCGGCGGCCGCCCGCTGCCGTACGCCTTCCCCGTCGCCGTCGCCCCAGATCCGGGCGGGCAGGATCGCCCGGTGGCGTTCGTCGATGATGGCGTCGCACACCGCCTGCCCGACCAGGTGGTTGGAGATCGCCCAGCACTTCAGGCCGTACTTGTCGAGCAGGGCGTGCCGGGACGCGAGATAGCCGGGGTCGGTGAGCGCCTTGTCGACTTCGAAGTGGTCGCCCCAGCAGGCGAGTTCCAGCCCGTCGTAGCCGAAGTCGCGGGCCAGGCGGCAGACCTCCTCCAGCGGCAGGTCCGCCCACTGGCCGGTGAACAGGGTGAACGTACGTGGCATGGCGGGCCCTCCTCGAGAACACGGGTTCAGAACACGATGGGGGTGTAGACGGAGTTCTTCGCCGCGCTCTCCTCCACCGCGGCCAGCACCCGCTGGACCTCGAGGCCGTCGGCGAACGACGGGACGGGCTCACGGCCCTCGGCGATGGCGTGCACGAGGTCGCGGGCCTGGTGGACGAAGGTGTGCTCGTAGCCGAGGCCGTGGCCCGGCGGCCACCAGGCGTCCAGGTAGGGATGGTCGGGCTCGGTCACCAGGATGCGGCGGAAGCCCGCTCGTGTGCCCGGCTCGGTGCCGTCGTGGAAGGACAGCTCGTTGAGCCGCTCCAAGTCGAAGGCCAGGGAGCCTCGTTGACCGTTCAGCTCGATCCGCAGGGCGTTCTTGCGTCCGGTGGCGTACCGCGTCGCCTCGAACGAGGCCAGCGCGCCGGAGGTGAACCGGCCGGTGAACACGGTGGCGTCGTCCACCGTGACCGGTCCCCCGCCGCCCCCGGGCAGGGGCCGTGTGCGGACGAAGGTCTCGGTGAGCGCGGACACTCCGGCGAGCTTCTCCCCCGCCAAGTACTGGGCGACATCGATGACATGGGCTCCCAGGTCGCCGAGGGCGCCCGAGCCGGCCGCCTCCTTGCGCAGCCGCCAGGTCAGCGGGAACTCCGGGTCCACCAGCCAGTCCTGGAGGTAGCTCACCCGGACATGGCGCAGGGTGCCGAGCCGCCCCTCGGTGATCATCCGCCGGGCGAGGGCGACGGCGGGCACCCGGCGGTAGTTGAAGCCGACCATGGCCAACTGGCCGCGCTCGTGCGCCTCTTGTGCCGCGCGGGCCATCGCCTCCGCCTCCTCGACGGTGTTGGCCAGCGGCTTCTCGCACAGCACATGCTTGCCGGCCGCGAGCGCGGCGAGCGCGATCTCCGCATGGCTGTCGCCGGGGGTGCAGATGTCGACGAGGTCGACGTCGTCGCGGGCGATCAGCGCGTGCCAGTCCGTCTCGGTGGCGGCCCAGCCGTGCCGCTCGGCGGCGGACCGTACCGCGTCGGGGTCGCGGCCGCACAGCACGGACAGAACCGGTTCGCGGGGCAGTTCGAAGACGCGGCCGGCCGTGCGCCAGCCCTGGGAGTGGGCGGCGCCCATGAAGGCGTACCCGACCATCCCGATGCGCAACGGCGGCCTGCCCTGAGGACCGGGCCCGGTCCTCTCCCCTGCTGAACGCTGCGGCTGTGCCATGCGGTGGGTCCTCTCCTCGTCCTCGTACGGGGTGGCGCCGTGCGGGTGGGGCGGGGGCCGGTCACCGGAAGCCGGTGGGCATGTACCGGTCGACGTTGTCCTTGTCGACGACGGCGGAGTAGAGCGTGACGGACGCCGGGATCTCGTACTCGGCCATACCGCCCACGCCCTTGCTCTGGCCGAGGGCGCGGGCGAGGTCGATGGCGGAGGCGGACATGGTGGGCGGGTAGAGGACGGTCGCCTTCAGTACGCCGTCGTCGCGCTTGATGGCCTGGAACGCGGAGAGCGCGCCGGCGCCGCCGACCATGAGGAAGCCGTCCCGGCCCGCCTGTTGCACGGCCCGCAGCGCGCCCACGCCCTGGTCGTCGTCGTGGTTCCACAGGGCGTCGAACTTGCGCTGCGCCTGCAGGAGCTGGGACATCTTGGCCTGGCCGGACTCCACGGTGAAGTCGGCTGCCTGGCGGGCCACCTTGCGGATGTTGGGGTAGTTCTTCAGGGCGTCGTCGAAGCCCTTGGTCCGCTGCTTGGTCAGCTCCAGGTTGTCCAGGCCGGCCAGTTCCACGACCCGGGCGTCCGGGGTGTCCTTGAGCTTCTCGCCGATGTAGTGGCCGGCGCTCAGGCCCATGCCGTAGTTGTCGCCGCCGATCCAGCAGCGGTACGCCTGGGGGGTGTTGAAGACGCGGTCGAGGTTGACGACCGGGATGCCGGCCCGCATCGCCTTCAGACCGACCTGGGTGAGCGCCTTGCCGTCGGCGGGGAGCACCACCAGGACGTCGACCTTCTTGTTGATCAGGGTCTCGATCTGCCCGATCTGGGCGGCGGTGTCGTTGGAGCCCTCGGTGATCTCCAGCGAGACGTCGGAGTACGTGCCGGCGCGGCGCTTGGCGTTGTCGTTGATGGCGTTGAGCCAGCCGTGGTCGGCCTGCGGGCCGGCGAAGCCGATGGTGACGTGCTTGCCGGGCTTGGCGGCGGCGGGCTTGTCCTCGGCGGCCGTCCGCTCCTCCTTCGGCTCGTTGCTCGTGCAGCCGGTGAGGAAGGCGCCGGCGCCCACGGCGGCGGTCCCGAAGAGAAGCCCTCTGCGGCTGGTGAGGGGTGTCGGTGCGGTCGGTCGCATGGCGGTGAAACCCTTTCCTCAGGCGGTGCTCGCGGTACGGCGCTGGACCAGCACGGCGGCGACGATGATCGCGCCCTTGGCGATCTGCTGGACGTCGCTCTGCAGGTTGTTCAGGGCGAAGATGTCGGTGATCGTGGTGAAGATCAGCACGCCCAGCACGGAGCCGGTGATGGTGCCCCGGCCGCCGCTGAGCAGCGTGCCGCCGATGATGGCGGCGGCGATGGCGTCGAGTTCGTAGAGGTTGCCGTTGGTGTTCTGGCCCGAGCCGGCCAGGATGATCAGCAGGAAGGCCGCGATGCCGCAGCACAGCCCGGAGAGCAGGTAGAGGTAGAGGCGCTGGCGGCGTACGTCGATGCCGGCGAGGCGGGCCGCCTCCGCGTTGCCGCCGACGGCGACGGTGCGGCGGCCGAAGGTGGTGCGGTTAAGGGCCAGCCAGCCGATGACGGTGACGAGGGCGAACACCAGGACCAGCGGCGGGATGCCGAGGACATAGGAGTCGCGCTCGCCGAGGCTCAGCACCGAGTCGATGGTGACGATCTGCGTGCGCCCGTCGGTGATCAGGAGGGCGAGCCCGCGCGCCGAGGCCAGCATGGCCAGGGTGGCGATGAACGGGACCACTCCGCCGTAGGCGACGAGCAGGCCGTTGACCAGGCCGCAGCCCACGCCGACGGCGACCGCGGTGAAGAGGATGCCGGCGAACCCGTACTCCTGGGTCGCCACCGTGGTCGCCCACACCGAGGCGAGGGCGACGATCGCGCCGACGGACAGGTCGATGCCGCCGGAGGTGATGACGAAGGTCATGCCGACGGTGACGACACCGATCACGGACGCCTGGGTGAGGACGAGCTGGAGGTTGCGGGTGTCGAGGAACTCGTCCGGCTTGGTGACCCCGCCGATCACGACGAGGACGGCGAGGACGCCGAGCAGGGAGAGGGTACGGACGTCGGCGCGGGCCGTGAGCGTGCGCCAGGCGGGGGGCCGCGCGGTCGCGGGCGCCTTGCCGCTGTCGTACCGGGGCGGGGAGACGGGCTGCGTCATGACGCCGGGCTTCCTTCCATGACGAGGTCGAGTACGCGGTGCTCGTCGAGTTCGCGGGCGGGTGCCTCGTGCACGACGTGGCCCTCCCGCAGCACCAGGACACGGTCGGCGAGGCCGAGCACCTCGGGGACCTCGCTGGAGACCAGCAGGACGGCGAGGCCCTCGTCGGCGAGTCGGCGGACCACGGCGTACAGCTCGGCGCGGGCGCCGACGTCCACGCCACGGGTGGGCTCGTCGAGCAGCAGCACCCGGCAGCCGCGCAGCAGCCAGCGGGCCAGGACGGCCTTCTGCTGGTTGCCGCCGGAGAGGGTGCGGACGGGGACGGCGGGGTTGTCGGGGCGCAGGGACAGCTCCCGGGTCGCGGCACGGGCCGCGCCCAGCTCGGCGCTCCGGTCGATCCAGCCCGCGTGCGCGAAGCGGGACAGGGTGGACACCGAGACGTTGCGGGTGACGGACTCCAGCATGAGCAGGGCCTGCGCCTTGCGCTCCTCGGGGGCCAGCCCGATGCCCGCGCGCACGGCGGCCCGTACGCTGCCGGGGCGTACCGGGCGGCCGTCGACCAGGACGTGCCCGGTGTCGGGCTTACGGGCGCCGTAGACCGTCTCCAGGATCTCGGAGCGGCCGGAGCCGACGAGGCCCGCGATCCCGACGATCTCGCCCGGCCGGACCACGAGGTCGAGCGGGGCGAACTCTCCGCTGCGGGACAGCCCCCGGACCTCCAGCACGGGTGTGTCGGGCGGCGGTCCGGCGGGGCGCGCCGGAAAGACGTACTCGACGTCGCGCCCCGTCATCAGGGTGACGACCTCGCGGGTCGGGGTGGTCTTCGCGGGCAGGCCGCGTGCCACCGCCCGGCCGTCCTTCAGCACGGTCACGCGGTCGCCGATGCGGCGGATCTCGTCCAGCCGGTGCGAGATGTAGACGACGGCGACGCCTTCGGCGGTGAGCCCGGTGACCACCCGGAAGAGGTTGTCGACCTCGTCGGGATCGAGCGCGGCGGACGGCTCGTCCATCACGATGAGCCGTACGTCGTGCGACAACGCCCGCGCCATGGAGACGATCTGCTGCTGCGCGGCGGACAACTCCCCCACCAGCCGGCCCGGTTGGATCTCGGTGTGGCCGAGCCGGCGCAGCAGCGCGGCCGTCGAGGCGCGTGCCGTGCGCCGCCGTACGACGAATCCGGCCCGGGTGGGCTCATGGCCCAGGTGGACGTTCTCGGCGACCGACAGGTGTTCCACCAGGTCGAGTTCCTGGTAGATGGTGGCGATACCGAGGCGCATCGCCACCAGGGGCGAGCGGAGGGTGACGGGTTCGCCGCGCCAGTGGAGGGACCCGGTGTCGGGCTGGTGGGCACCGGCCAGGACCTTGATGAGGGTGGACTTGCCCGCGCCGTTCTGGCCGAGCAGGCAGTGGACCTCGCCCTCCCGTACGTCGAGGTCGACGCCGTCCAGGGCCCGGACACCGGGGAACGCCTTGGTGATGCCGGTCATGCTGAGCAGTGGTGGTTCTGGTGCCATGTGTTCCCCCTCGGCGGGCGTGCGGGCCTGTTTCAGGGCGGTACGCCGACGGGTCGGGCGGACCTGGGCAGAGCGGAGTGGTGCGGGCGGTGCGGTTTTTCCGTCGCGCTGTTCCTACGGCCGGTCCGGCCGGATGGTGCCGGACGGCGCGCTCACGCCGGGGAGAACAGGTGGTCGCTGATGAGGCGGGCGCCGCCGATGACTCCGGCGGTCTGGCCCAGTTCACCGAGCACGATCGGCAGGTTGCCGGTCGCGAGCGGCAGGGACTGGCGGTAGACCTGGGTGCGGATCGCGGCGAGCAGGGTGTGGCCGAGGCCGGTCACCCCGCCGCCGATCACCACGAGGCCGGGGTTGAAGAAGCTGACCAGGCCGGCGATGACCTGGCCGGTGCGGGTGCCGCCCTCCCGGATGAGGTCGAGCGAGACGGTGTCGCCGGCGGCGGCCGAGGCGGCGATGTCGACGGCGCTGAGGGTGCCGTGCGTCTCCAGCCGGGAGGCGAGTTCGGCCGAGAGTCCCTGGGTGGCCGCCTCCAGGGCGTCGCGGGCGAGCGCCGCGCCGCTGAAGTGGGCCTCCAGGCAGCCTCGGTTGCCGCAGGCGCAGGCACGGCCGTCGGGTACGGCCTGGATGTGCCCGATGTCGCCCGCGCTGCCCGTGGCTCCCCGGTGGACCTCGCCGCCGACGACGATGCCGCAGCCGATGCCGGTGCCGATCTTGACGCAGAGGAAGTCGCCGACGGAACGGGCGACCCCGGCGTGCTGCTCCCCCATCGCCATCAGGTTCACGTCGTTGTCGGCCATGACGGGGCAGCCGAGTTCCTGGCTGAGCGCCTCCCGCACGGGGAAGCCGTCCCAGCCCGGCATGATCGGCGGTGCGACCGGTATCCCCTCCGGGAAGCGGACGGGGCCCGGTACGCCGATGCCGGCGCCGTCGAACCCCTCCGCCAGCCCGGAGGACCGGAGTTTGGCCGCCATGGCGAGGACGTGCTCGAAGACCGCGACCGGGCCTTCGCGTACGTCCAGCGGCTGGTTGAGATGGCCCAGCACCTCGAGTTCGGCGTTGGTGACGGCGACGTCGACCGAGGTCGCGCCGATGTCGATGCCGAGGAAGCGCAGGTTGGGGGCGAGCCGGAGGTTGTGGGAGCGGCGCCCGCCGCGCGAGGCGGCGAGTCCGTCGGCCACGATCAGTCCCGTCCGGAGGAGGCGGTCCACCTCCACGGCCAGCTTGGACCGGGACAGTTCGACCTGGTCCCCCAGCTGAGCACGGGAGTTGGGACCTCCGTCGCGCAACAGGCGGAGCAGCCGGGCCTGGTGGGCGTTGGCGGGTCGTGCCGTCATGCGTCTCACGAATCCCTCCCCGCCTCGGTACCGGACGTCCGTCGCGTTCTTTCGAGGGGAACGTAGCAGTGGCTGCCGGGGCTGGGAAGAAGTAGCGCGGGAATTCGTGCCGACTTTCTCCACTCGCAGGACAAAGGCCGGGCATCAGTGGGCGTGGTGGGCCGCGGCGTGGTGTCCCGTGTGGCCCGGCACGGTGCCGTCGGGTTTCGCCACCAGGAGCAGGCCGGCCATTCCCATGTCGGAGTGGCTCTGGACGTGGCAGTGGTACATCCAGGCGCCCGCGCCGACGTGTTCGCCGGCGATGATCTGGAAGCCGAAGGAGTCGGCCGGGCCGGTGATCTTGTTGTCGATGACGCGGCTGGGGTCGTCGGGGCCGGTCAGCAGGCCGGTACGGTTGTCGGCCCAGCGGTGACCGTGCAGATGGAAGGTGTGGTAGTACTCGCCGTGCGTGATCATGATGATCTCGACCCGGTCGCCCACGGTGGCCTCGAAGTTCGGGGTCTCCCCCGTCGCCCTGTTGTTGATCGTCATGTCGTTGAAGACGATCGTGAACTGCTTGTCCGGCAGGATGTCGCCCTTCCGGCGCACGACGACCGGACCGTACAGGCCCTTGCGGATGCCGCCCGTTCCGTGGTCGGTGCCCACGACATGGTCGTGGTAGTGCCAGTAACCGGCGCTGCCCGCCTGCCAGGTGCCGTCCTTGCGGCGGCCGGGTGCGTGGGTGCGCCAGGTGTAGGTGCGGGTGCCGCCCGGTTCGACGTGGCTGTTCGTCATCCGGGTGCCGTCGTTGGCGATGTCGTAGTCGACGCCGTGGACGTGCAGGCTGGCGTCGACGTCGGTGGCGTTCTCGAACTCGATGTGCAGGGTGTCGCCCTCGACCAGTTCGATGAGCGGGCCCGGCACGGTCGCCTTGCCCTTCTCCAGGCCGTAGCCGAGCTGGCCGCCCGGCAGTTTCTCGGCGTAGAGCTTGAGGTGGCGCACCTGGCCGCCGGCCGGGGCGGTGGGCGGGGCGGGTTCCGCCGCCGAGGGGGCCGAGGCCACCGTCAACGTCGCCGTGCCGGTGGCGGCGACCACACCGCCGGCCAGCAGCCGTCGCCCGAAAGTCCTTCTGTCCAGAGCCATACCGGTCTCTCCAGTGCTGTGAGGAGTGCTGTGAGGAGACGGGCGGGGAGCGGGAGTCCCCGTGGGGACGGCCACGGTAGAGCCGCGGCCCCCGTTTATCCACACCCAGGACAAAGTTGGTGAGATTCCGTCCGTTGGTATTGGCGGTTCGTCGAAAGGCGTCTAGCTTCTGGCGCTGTTGCTGAGACCACGGAGGGTGGGTGACCCATGCAGAGCGCACCACATCACCGGTCGAGATCCCGGCGGGCGGCGGCGTCGGCCCTGGCGGCCGGAGCCCTGGCGGCATCCCTGCTGAGCGGCGGTACCGCCGCCACGGCCAGTCCGTACCCGGAACCGAAGGCGTCGGCGCTGCCCTCGCCGCCAGGTGGCAAGAACGTCAAAGTGCTCGTCTTCCACGCCTCGGCCACCGAGGAGTCACCGACCGTGGACGCGGGCATCGAAGCCGTGGAGTCGATCGGGCTGACCGGTCCCGCGGACCAGCGCTTCAAGACCGTGGCGACCGACGACGCCTCGGTGTTCACCAATGAGAAACGGCTCGGCACCTTCAACGCGGTGGTGTTCCTGACCGGCGGTGGCGATGTCCTCGACCCCGAGCAGGAGGCGGGACTTGAGGCGTATCTGAAGGCCGGCGGCGGCTTCCTGGGCATCCATGACGCGGCCCGGACGGAGCCGTACTCCGACTGGTTCACCGGCCTGATCGGTGCCCGCCCGGCGACTTCCAGCCCGGCCGCCGTGCAGCGGGCCACCGTCGAGATCCCCGACCGGAGTCATCCGGCCACGAAGGACCTGCCGCTGGAGTGGAAGCGCCCGGACCAGTGGTTCAACTGGGCGAGCAACCCGACCGGCAAGGTGCACACCGTCGCCAAGGTCAGGGAGAGCAGCTACCGGCCGGGAACCGGGGCGAACGGCGTGGACCACCCGGTCTCCTGGTGCCGCGACTACTCCGGCGGCCGGTCCTTCTACACCGCGATGGGCGGCACGGTCGAGTCGTTCGCGGAGACCGACTTCCGTGACCATCTGCGGGGCGCGCTGCTCTGGACGACCCGGCTCTCCCGCGCCGACTGCAAGGCGACCATCGACGCCAACTACTCGGCGGTGCGCGTCACCCAGCCGAACCAGCCCGGTCAGCAGGACCAGATCGGCGAGCCGCACGGCATGGTCGTGGCGCCCGACGGACGGGTGCTGTACATCGGCAGAGGCGGCGGGGTGAACGGCGCCCCGGTCGTCACCGACTGGAACAACCCCGACATCGGCAAGGGCGTCGGCCAGATCCACATCTACGACCCCGCCACGAGGAAGGTGACGCTCGCGGGCGCCCTGACCGTCTTCGGCAACAAGGGCGGCGGTGACGAACTCACCAAGGTCGAGGAGGGGTTGCTCGGCATCGAGCTGGACCCCGGCTTCGAGTCCAACGGCTGGGTGTATCTGCACTACACCCCGCACTCCGGCCTCGACCGTGACAAGCAGATCGCCGAACGCCGCGTATCGCGCTTCACGTTGGACCGCACCACGAACAAGCTCGACCTGGCCTCGGAGAAGGTCCTGCTCAAGTGGTCTGTTCAGGTGCACAGTTGCTGCCACGCGGGCGGCGGGATGGCCTGGGACTCCAAGGGCAACCTGTACATCGCCACCGGCGACAACAACTCGTCCGGCTTCAGCGACGGTTACTCGGGCAACAACCCGCAGCCCAACTACAAGGGCCTCTCCTTCGCCGACGCCCGCCGCACCGCCGGCAACACCCACAACCTCAACGGCAAGATCCTGCGCATCCACCCGGAGCCGGACGGCACGTACACCCTGCCCGAGGGCAACCTCTTCACCGGCAAGGAGCAGGACGAGGGCGGCGGCAAGACCCGCGGCGAGATCTATGTGATGGGCGTCCGGAACCCCGCCCGGATCTCCGTCGACAAGAAGACCGACATCCTGTACGCGGGCTGGGTCGGCCCCGACGCGGGCGCGCCGAGCACCACCTGGGGACCGGCCAAGTACGACACGTTCGCCGCGATCACCAAGGCGGGCAACCACGGCTGGCCGTTCTGCATGGGCAACAAGCAGCCCTACCGCGACCGCAGTCTGCCGGACCCGACGAAGCCGCTGGGCTGGTACGACTGCGCCGCGCCGAAGAACGAGTCCCCGAACAACGACGGCCTGGTGAACCTGCCGCCCGTCACCGGCAACACCATCTGGTACTCCCCGCAAGGAGGCGCCCCCGACTTCCCGCGCGACGCGGCGGGCGTGCCCAGCTACAAGAACGAGGAGGCCACCTACCTCCTGCCGTGGCTCAAGGGCGGCGGCCAGGCCACCATGGACGGCCCGGTCTACCGCTACGACGCGGCGACGGCGGGCGCGAACGCGTGGCCGCGCTACTGGGACGGCAAGTGGTTCGTCGGTGACTTCTACGACGCGGACAACCCGCGCCACGCGGTGCTCACCGACCCGAAGACGGTCGGCAAGGGCGGCCTGCCGGTCACGGCGGCGTCGCTGAAGAAGATCATCCCGGTCGGACAGGGCGGCATCCGCAACCTGATGGACTGGAAGTTCGCGCCGGACGGTTCACTCTACGTCCTCGACTACGGCCGCGGCTTCTTCACCTCCGACTCCCAGTCCGCGCTGTGGCGCGTGACGTACACCGGCGGCGAGGCCACTCCCGCCGCTGAGGATCTGGCCAGGAAGGCGGCACAGTGAGACATCGACCTCTGCGCCTGTACACCGCGCTGCTGGGCGCGCTGCTGCTGATGCTGGGGCTCACCTCGACGACCGCCTACGGACGTGACGGCGAGCGCGCTGCGGCGGCCCAGGTGCTGACGTGGACGGCGAGTTCCGGCACCGACCGGTACGCGAGTTCCCCGACGACGGCGGTGGCCGGCGCGGCGACCCTCGTCTTCGAGAACAGCACCGCGACCGGCAATGACACCGGCATGCCGCACACGCTGACCTTCGACGTGTCGGACCCCGAGTACAACCACGACGTGCCGGTGAACATCCTGGCCAACCCCGGCGACGACAGCGGCGGCCGGCACACCGTCGACGTGACGCTGACGCCCGGCCGGTACCGCTACTTCTGCAGCATCCCCGGCCACAGCCGGATGCAGGGCATCCTCACGGTGACCGAGCCCGGCGGCGAGGACACCACGGCGCCGACGGCCTCGGCGAAGGTCGAGGGACAGCGGAACGCCGACGGCGCCTATGTCGGTTCGGCCAGGGTCACGGTGTCCGCGTCGGACGACGCGTCCGGCGTGAAGTCGGTCGAGTACGCGATCGGGGCGGACGGCCCGTGGCAGGCGTACACCGCTCCGGTGGTCGTCGACCAGGTCGGCTCGCACACCCTGCGCTACCGCGCCACCGACCAGGCGGGCAACGTGGCCGCCGAGAAGTCCGTGACCTTCAGCGTGGTCGCTCCGCCGACGGACGACACCACCGCCCCGGAGACCTCCGCGACGGTGAGCGGCGAGAAGGACGCCAACGGCGACTATCTGACGATGGCCACGGTCACCGTGACCGCCTCGGACACCGGGTCGGGCGTCAACACCATCGAGTACGCGCTCGGCGCGGACGGCTCCTGGCAGCCGTACACCGCGCCCGTGATGGTGCACGAGGTCGGCTCGCACACCGTGCGCTACCGGGCGACCGACAGGGCCGGGAACGCGGCGGCCGCGAAGTCCGTTGCCTTCACCGTGGTGGCGCCGCCGGCGCAGGACACGACCGCGCCGGATACCTCGGCGACCATCGACGGCACCAGGAACTCGAACGGCGCGTACGTCACGAGCGCCAAGGTCACCGTCAACGCCTCGGACTCCGCGTCCGGGGTGGCCCGGGTCGAGTACTCCCTCGACGGGGGCCCGTACCTGGCGTACTCCGCCGCCGTGATCGTGGACCGGCTCGGCTTCCACACGGTGGCGTACCGGGCGACGGACAAGGCGGGGAACACCTCCGCGGCCAAGAGCGTGACCTTCACCGTCGCACAGGGCGGTGGCGTCCCGGCGCCCAGTTGCCCCGAGTTCGACGAGCGGCTGACGGTCATCGTGGGCACCGTCGACACGGGTGTGCCGAACCGGCTGACCCGTAGCCGGTGCACGATCAACGAGCTGATCGAGGACGAGAAGGACTGGTCGTCGCAGGCGCTGTTCCTCAAGCACGTCGACGGCGTGCTCGACCGGCTGCTGGCGGACGCGGTCATCGACCAGCGCGAGTTCGACAAGATCACCAAGGCCGCCAGGCAGTCGAAGATCGGCAAGCCCGGCCAGACCACCGGGTACCGCGATCTGTTCGACGGCACCCCGGCGTCGCTGGCGAAATGGGAGCAGGTCGGCGGCGGGAAGTTCACGCTGACCGGCGACGGCGCCCTCACCAGCAGTACGACCGTGCCGGGCCTGGGCATGCTGTGGTTCCCGGAGCGCAAGTACGGCGACTTCTCGCTGAAGCTCCGGTTCCGCGACGACGCCCCGGGCACGGGCAACGCCAACAGTGGTGTCTTCATCCGGTTCCCCAACGTCCACAACCACCCCGAGGAGTCCCGCCCCGAGTGGGTCGCCATCAACTACGGGCACGAGATCCAGATCCTGGACAGCCCCACCGGCGACATGTACAAGACGGGCTCGGTCTACGGCTTCGACCGGGTGGGCCTGGGCGGTGCGGGTGTCACCCCGAAGGGCACCTGGAACGACTACGAGATCCGCGCGGAGGGCCAGCACTTCACGATCCTGCGCAACGGTGTCGTCATCAACGAGTTCGACAATGCCGGCGGCCAGGTCTTCACCCCGCCCCGCGCGGGTGACCCCGGCACCGACGGCCGGCGCTACGCGACGGGCTACATCGGGCTCCAGGTGCACAGCACGACGGACGTGATCTCGTACCGTGACATCCGGATCAAGGAGTTGTAGGCGACAGGACCCCGGGCCCTCACCGCGAAGGCGGTGGGGGCCCGTTCCTTGAACGGGCGGCAACTCCTCTGCAACCTGCGGGCATTGCCGGTCATGAGCTGGTCAAGCCGTTCCCGCTCGTTGGCCACATGTTCACCGCCGTCCCCTGACACGTCCCGCCGGGAGAGGCGGAGAGTGAGTGGCGGTCCGGCCCGCCGACCGGGCCCGACTTCCGCCGGAGCGCCCTCACCGCGCTCGAGAAGGGACCGTGATGGCCGAGTTGACGCGTCGTAGAGTCCTGGGTTCGGCCGCGGGTGCGCTGGGTGGCGCCGCGTCCTTGTCCCTGCTTCCGCCGAGCGTCCAGAGGGCCGTCGCCGCCGGGCCGCCCAGGGGCGGTTCGCTGCGCGACATCGAGCATGTCGTCCTGCTGATGCAGGAGAACCGGTCGTTCGACCACTACTTCGGCACCCTCTCCGGTGTCCGCGGCTTCGCCGACCCGCACGCCCTCACGCTGGAGAGCGGGCGCAGCGTCTTCTACCAGCCGGACGCGCAGAACCCCAAGGGCTATCTGCTGCCCTTCCACCTCGACACCCACTCCTCCAGCGCGCAGGCCATCCCGTCCACCAGCCACGCCTGGTCCGTGCAGCACCAGGCGTGGAACGGCGGCAGGATGGACCAGTGGCTGCCCGCCCACCGCGCCGCCGACGGTGTCAACGGCCCTTATGTGATGGGGTACTACACACGGGAGGACATCCCGTTCCAGTTCGCGCTGGCCGAGACGTTCACCGTCTGCGACAACTACTTCTGCTCGGTGTTCGGGCCGACCTGGCCCAACCGGCTGATGTGGATGACCGGTTCGATCGACCCCGGCGGCATACTGGGCGGTCCGGTCATCAAGAACTCGGCGCCCACGCCGTACCGCTGGAAGACGTACGCCGAGCGGCTCCAGGCGGCCGGGGTCAGCTGGAAGGTGTACCAGCAGGACGACGACTACGGCTGCAACATGCTGGAGCAGTTCGCCGCGTTCAAGAACGCCGTCCCCGGTTCCGAGCTGTATGAGCGCGGGGTGCGGCCGCAGCCCGAGGGCACCTTCGAGGACGACGCCCGCAACGACCGGCTGCCGGCCGTGTCCTGGATCATGCCGACCAGTCACCAGTCGGAGCACCCCGACTATCTCCCGGCGGCGGGGGCGGACTTCGTCGCGTCGAAGATCGAGGCGATCGCGTCCGACCCTGAGGTGTGGCGCAAGACCGCGTTCATCCTCAACTACGACGAGAACGACGGTCTGTTCGACCATGTGCCGCCGCCGGTGCCGCCCGCGGGGACGCCGGACGAGTTCGTGCGGGGGCTGCCCGTCGGGGGTGGCTTCCGGGTGCCGGCGATCATCATCTCACCCTGGACCGTGGGTGGCTGGGTCGCCTCGGAAGCGTTCGACCACACCTCGGCGCTGCGGTTCCTGGAGCAGTTCACCGGGGTGGCGGAGCCCAACATCAGCGACTGGCGGCGCAGCACTTTCGGCGACCTCACCAGCGCCTTCCGTTTCAGCTCGGCCCAGCCGCGGCCGCCGCGTCTCCCGGACGACACGGCGGAGCAGCTGGAGAAGGCGAAGGAGGAGGTGGCCACGCTGCCGAAGCCGGTGCTGCCCGGCGCGGACCAGACGTTCCCGCGCCAGGAGCACGGGCGCCGGCCGCGCGTGTGAGAGGCGGGTCTCAGGCAGGTGTGCACATGGCGGTCCCGGGCCGCAGCCCGGTGTCGATTCCGGACTGGCCGTTCTTCAGAATGATGCTGCAGGTCTTACGGTCGGTCAGTCCCGGCAGGCGATACCATTTGTCGCTCAGTTTCAGCGACATCCACATCTTCTGGTCGGCCGGCGGCGACTGGTAGAGCTCCATTCCGCCGACTTTCGCGGGAATTCGGTTCAACTGGGAGACGAGGCAGGCGCCGTCGGACTTGCGCCGGCCCGAGATGATGCCGATGGCCTGCTGTCCGTCGCCCGATACGACAGCGGCGCCGCTGTCGCCGGGCAGGCAGCCGAAGTCGAGTCTGATGTAGCCGAAGGTGTCGGCGGCGAACCCCGCACCCCGTGGCGCCGTGTTGGTGCTCTGAACCGTCCCACAGGCTTTGGGACTGACACCTCCGAAACGGCAGACCACTGATCCGACGTTCGCCGTCCCGATGGAAAGCGGGTGTGAGGTCGCGCTCGTGTCCCGATTGCTCCACGTACTCCGGTTGTCCCAGTCCGCGCGGAAGTAGTTCGCGCTGACGAGCTCGTTTCCGTTCGGCAGACTGGTGGTTCCCACGACGTTGTAACCTGTGTTGACAACCTCGAAGTCGGCGTCCGCGTTCGAGGAGAAGAGAACGTGTCCGGGCGTGTCGCAGTGTCCTGCGGAAATGAGTCCCACAGTGCCGGGTGCCCCGCCGTAGTTCTGCACGGCGAAAGCCGCTTCGCAGTTGGTACCACCGGCAGGAAGAGTGACCTCCGCCTCGGCGACTTCGAGGTCGTCGGCTTGAGCGAGCGGTGAGATCGCGCTCGCCGCGACCACGGTGGCCGCTATGAGCGCGGCCCGCACGATTTTGCGGTGCTTGAACGGCACAGGTGCTCCTGATCACTACAGAAGAAGAGGTGGCACAGCGTTGTGGGGCGGCCGGGGGGGGGGGCGGC
>NZ_JBHXLV010000122.1:0-19592 GCF_042721685.1 Streptomyces sp. NPDC058459
GGATGCCGGCGTGGGACCTCGGGACGGCTTTGAGGTCGGGCTCCAGGCCGACCGCGGCCCTGAGCTGCTGCTCCAGCAGGTCCACGCCGCAGGCCAGGCGCACCAGTTCGGGGATCATGCCGCCCGCGGGCCGCGGGTTGATCTCGACGACGGCCGGCCCGTCGCCGGTCAGCTTCACCTCGCTGTGGGCGACACCCAGGCGGAACCCCGCAGCGTCCAGGGCGGCCGTCACCGTCTCGATGACGTGCTGCGCCGTGGCGGCCGGGAGCGGGGCGGGGAAGAGGTGGCGGTTCTCCACGAAGTGGGGTGAGCCGGTGACCGACTTGGCGGTGATGCCGACGCATTCCGCTCGGCCGTCCCGGCTGAAGGTCTCCACGCTGTACTCGGGGCCGTCGAGGTACTCCTCGACGAGGACGGTCCGTGCGGTCGGCATGCCCCGCGCGTTGACGGTGACGGCGAGTATCCGCTCGGTCTGGGCACGGACCTCCGCCTCGTCGGCGCAGAGCAGGACGTTGACCGAGCCGGAGTCGTCGGCGGGCTTGACCACGCACGGCAGACCCGTCCGGGCGACGGCTGCGGCGACCTCGCCGGGTTCGTGCACCACCGCGTACCGGGGCTGGCGCACCCCCGCGTCCTCCAGCAGCGCGCGCAGGGCCGACTTGTCCCGGCACGCGGTCACCGCCTCCGGCGGGTTGCCCGGCAGGCCGAGCCAGCGGGCCAGTCGGGCGGCGGCGGGGACGTAGAAGTCGCTGGTGGTGGTGGTCCCCGCGATCTCCTCGCGGCGGAAGCGGTGCTGTACGGCGGCTCGCAGCGCGGCGTCGGAGTTGGTGTCGCAGCGGATCACCTCGGCGCCGGTCGCCGCCAGCCCCCGGTAGCGGGCGGGGTCGCCGGTCAGCAGGACGGGCGTGAGGCCGAGCCGGTCCCGGGCGAGGCCGAGGGCGAGCATGCCGGTGCCGGTGGTGTTGGACTCGACGAAGACGAGGTGCCGGCGCAGGTCGACGGGGGCGGCGTAGGACTGGCGGGACCAGCTCGTGACGGCGGTCCCGGCGGGTACGACGGCCGGCCGGTCGGGCGCCGGGAGGTCGCGCAGGCCGTGGCCGTCCCAGTGCTCGTCGCTGTAGACGGTGTCCGCGTAGCGGTCGCCCCGGTCGGGCAGGATTCCCACGATGCGGGAGCCGGGCTCGGCGCGCCGGGCCAGGTCGCCGAGGACACGGTAGACCGAGCCGGAGGTGTTGCCGCCGAAGATCTGCTGTTCGCGGGCGAGTTCGCGGGTGGCGGCGAACGCCTCGTGGTCGTTGAGCCAGTGGACCTCGTCGACGAGGGAGCGGTCGAGGTTCTTCGGCAGCAGACTGTTGCCGAGGCCGCTCTGCAGCCGTTGCGGCACGTCGGGTTGCCCGAACAGGGCGCTGCCGACGCAGTCGACTCCGACGACGCGCACGGCGGGCAGCGTGTCCCGCAGCGCCCGCCCGGTCCCGCACAGCGAGCCGCCACTGCCGACCGCGCCGACGAGCGCGTCGATGTGACCGAGATCGTCGAGCAGTTCACGCGCGAGGTCGCGATAGGCGCCGGGGTTGTCGGGGTTGGTGTACTGCTGCGGCCAGAAGGCGCCGGGCAGCTCGGCCATCAGCTCCGCGAGCCGTTCGAGCCGGGCCGACTGCCAGCCGTGGCTGGTCATCGCCTCGACGATGTGCACGTGGCAGCCGAGCGCGCGGAGTTTGGCCAGGGTGACGGGGTCGATGCGCGGGTCGGTGACGATGTGCGTCTCGTGGCCGAGGGAGCGGCCGACCAGGGCGACGCCGAGCGCCATGGTGCCGGAGGAGCTCTCCACCAGGGGGGCGTCGGGGCGCAGGGTGCCGAGCCGTCTGGCTTCGAGGACGATGTTGCGGGCGACCCGGTCCTTCATCGCGAACAGGTTCTGGAGCTCCAGCTTCGCGTAGACCTCCACTCCGCGTTCCGCGCCGAGGCGCAGCCGGACCAGCGGCGTGCGACCGATCGCGTCCGTCAGCGTGTCGAAGAGCATGCTCAGATCTCCAGTCGGTGGCTGCTGAGAGGGGTGGCCGGGGGCTTCGGGGGCGGGGCGGGGGCCCAGTCGTCACCGGCGCCCAGGGCGCGGTGGACGGAGACCTCGCCGCCCAGCGGGGTGCAGCCGGCGCGGATGTGAGCCGCCTTGGCGTCGAGTTCGGGGTCGCGGGCTTCGAGGAGGACGCCGAGGAGGGTGCCGCTGTGTGCGACGACCATGCCGTGGCCGTCGACCTCGCGGCACAGCGCGCGCAGTTCGGCGAACCCGGCGTGGGCACGTCTGCGGGCGTTGAGTTCGGCGCTGCGGGTGGCGACCTCGCCGACCGCGGGCAGGTCGCCCGTGCCGACGGCGTCGGTGAGCCGGTTCAGCAACCGGGCGTACTCGTGCCGGTCGGCCGTACCGATCGCCGTCGCGGTCCGGTTGTGGGCCACGGTGTCGACCTGTCCGCCCTCGTCGTGCGCGATCAGGGCGAGCGGGGGCAGGGTGCCGAGTCTTCGGCGCAGTCGTACCGCCCGGTGGTGGAAGCAGACGATCTCGTCGTACATGACTCCGTCGGCCGGCTCCACGCCGCGCAGGAACGCCTCGATCTGCGCGGGGGTGAACGTCCGCCCGAGCGCGTCGCCGACGGCCCGCACGGTGGCGACGAGGTCGGCGGAGGAACTGGCCATGCCCTTGCCCTCGGGGAGGTCGCCGCCGAGCTCCAGCAGTCCGCCGCCGTCCTCGCCGAGTACGGCGAGGACCGCCTGGGCGACGCGCCGGGACTTGTCCTTGTGCGCGGGCACTACCCGCACCTCGCGCGCTTCGGGGTCGGGACGGAAGACGGCCGTGGCCCAGCGGGCCAGCGGGAAGGTGACGAGGAAGTCGCTGTGGGGGGCGGGCAGGGCGCCTTGGAGCAACTCACCGAAGGTGCCGAAGGCGTGCCCGGTGCCGGCCGGTGGTCCGAGGGCGATGACCGGGGCGGCGGGGGTGGGGGCGCCGACCGGACCGTTCGGCGGGGGTGGGGGCATCAGCGCTCCCCCCCTGCCGGCCGCAGGGCGCGGTTCGTCTCGGACGCGCCCGCGCGGACGGCCTCGGCGCGGCGGTCCCACGCGGCGCGTGTCTCCTCATGGGCGGCGCGCTGCGACCGCAGCGTCTCCCGTACGGCGTCGGGGTGCGCGGAGCCGGCGGAGGCCAGGCGGGCGAGGCCGCGGTCCACATCGAAGGCGTCGGCGAGCAGGGCGGCGGGTGCGGTCAGGACCAGCCCCTGCTCGGCGGCGGCCCGGGTCAGCAGGTCCGGCCGGCCGGGGCGGGGCGAAACCCCTGCCTCGCAGGCACTCACCACGTACTTCCCGGCGACCACCTGCGCGGTCCGCCACGGCACTCCCTCGGTGAGGGTCAGCGCGTTGGCGAGGCTGAAGCCGCCCAGGTACTCGCGCTCGCACACCGCGCGCATCCGGTCGGCGCGGAAGTGCAGGCGGCGCATCACCTCGGTGAGCAGCCGGACCGTGCCGTGCGCCGAGTCGAAAGCGGTCAGAACGTGCGTACCGGCCTCCTTGGAGACCTCCACGAGGTTGCTGAAGGGCGTGTTGCGCTGGCCGAGGAGGACATCGGCGTGGAAGGCGGTCAGGTGGGCCGTACGGCCCCGGATCCGCTCCAGGACCGGGTAGTTCTTCTTCTGCGGCATCGCCGAGGAGATGCCGGACAATTCGTCGGGCAGCTCGATGAAGCCGTGCTCGCTGCCGCCCCAGGTGAGAAGGTCGGTGACGAAGCGGCTCAGGGCGGCGCCGAGCAGGCTGAGTTCGGCCGTCGCCTCGGCGCTCCAGCGGCGGGAGGCGACGGCGGTGAGGGCGTTGGGGTGGGGACGGTCGAAGCCCAGCAGGCGGGCCATCCGATCGCGGTCCCAGGGCAGTTCCTGGCCTGCCATGGCTCCCGCGCCGAGCGGGCAGGCGTTCATCCCGTCGTAGGTGTGCAGCAGCCGGCGCTGGGTGTGCAGCAACTGGTCCGTGAAAGCGGCCAGGTAGAAGCCCGGGGTGATGATCTGCGCGGCCTGGAAGTGCGTGTAGCCGGGCATGGGCAGTCCACGGGTGTCCTCGGCGCGTTCGAGGAGGACGGCGCACAGCTCCAGCAGCGAGCCGGCGAGCCGGGCGATCCGGTCGCGCCCGAACATCGCCTGGGCGCAGGCCTGGAGATCGTTGCGGCTGCGGTCGACGTGCCAGCGCGGGAGCGGAGCCGGCAGCCCGGCCGTGACGTGCCGCTCAAGGGCGAAGGCGATGTCCGACATGTTGGCGTCGGGGCGGGCCGTGAGGGTGTCGGGGCCCACCGCGTCCAGGAGGGCGGCGACGGAGTGGGCCTCGGCCGCGCTGAGCAGACCCATACGGGTGTACTCGGACGCCAGGGTCTTCTCGACGGCGATGTAGTGCTCCAGCAGGTGGCGGACCTCGAACTGGAACTGCGGGGCGAGCAGCTCCTCGTGCAGCAGGTCGCTCGGCCCGCCGCGGATGCGGCCGCTGAGTTCGGCGGCGGGCGCCGGGGGCTGGCTCGTCACGGTGACGGTGTCCGTTCTGTGGTGTGGGAGGTCGTGCGGTGCGGTGTACGCGATCACTGCGTGCGGCGCGGGTCCGGTCGGGCGGCCGGGTCCAGGGCGGCGTCGAGGGAGGCGGCGACGGCCGTCACGTGGGGCATCCGCACCAGCTGGTAGTGGTCGGCGTCGCTGTCGTGCCGCAGGAGACCGTCCGGTGTCCGGGCGGCCCAGTGGTCGGCGGAACGCAGGGCGGCGCCGGTGGTGCTCTGGTGGAAGTGCACGGGGCCGGCGGCGACGGGGGGCTCGTACCGTGCGGCCGCGAGCAGCCCGGTGCGGAACACGGCGTAGTGGCGGGCGAGTTCGTCGTCGCCGAGGGCCGGGGCGGAGTCGTGCGCGGTGAGCGCGGCGGCTACCGCCCGCAGCCGGGCGGGGGTGTCGACGGCAGCGAGCAGCTCGGCCCGCAAGGTGTCCCGCGCGGCGTCGCCGGGGTCCGCCCCGGCGGACCGGGCCAGGTCGTCGTGGAACCACTCCAGCAGGGCGGCCTCGTCGGGGGGCACGTCCGTGGCCCCGGGGTAGGCCGTGTCGAGCAGTGCGAGGGTCGCCACCTCCTCGCCGGCGACGTGCAGTTGATGGGCCATCTCGTAGGCGAGCAGCCCGCCCAGAGACCAGCCGGCCAGATGGTAGGGGCCGTGCGGCCGGACTTCGCGCAGTGCGGCGACGTGGGCGGCGGCGAGGGACGGGACGGTGGGCCGGGCCGCCGGATCGAGGCCGCGCGGGTCAGCGGGGGCCGGGCCCCGGGTGGTCGGGGCGGATGCCGTCAGTCCGGGAGCCGCCAAGCCGTACACGGGGCGGCCCGGGGACAGCGCCGTGGCGAGTGCGTGGTAGCAGAGGACGTCGCCTCCTACGG
Organism: Streptomyces sp. NPDC058459; assembly: GCF_042721685.1. Classification (NCBI taxonomy): domain Bacteria; kingdom Bacillati; phylum Actinomycetota; class Actinomycetes; order Kitasatosporales; family Streptomycetaceae; genus Streptomyces; species Streptomyces sp. NPDC058459. The sequence continues at coordinate 5,428 of NZ_JBHXLV010000122.1, forward strand.
GATGGACGAGGAAGAGCGGGGCCAGGTCGCCGTGCGGGCGGATGCGGACGACGGTGTCCGGGTGTTCGGGGCGGCGTCGGGCGCGCAGCGCCTGCGCCTGACGCGCCACGGTGGGGTGCTCCATGACCGTCGAGACCGAAAGGTGCTCGTCGAACGCCTTGTTGATGCGGCCGATGAGGCGCAGCGCGTCGATCGAGTGCCCGCCCGCCGCGAAGAAGTCGTCGTCGGCGCCGACCGGTCCGGTGCCGAGGAGCTCCTCCCAGATGCGGGCGAGGCGGGTTTCGGTACCTCGACGGGGTGGCCGGGACGGCTCCCGGGGCACGGTGCGGCCCGGTCGCGGTTCGGGCAGCGCGGCCCGGTCGAGCTTGCCGTTGCGGGTGAGGGGCAGTACGTCGAGCCGCACCCACGCCGAGGGCACCATGTGCGCCGGCAGCCGGGTGCGGGCCCAGGTGTCCAGTTCGATGTCCAGTTCCGCGCCGGCCGCGGCGTCGTCCACCGCCCCGGCCCCCTCGGCGGTGCCGGCCACGACGTAGCCGGTCAGGCGTTCGCCGCGCAGCAGCACCACACACGCGCGGACCGAGGGGTGCTCGGCGAGCACGGCCTCGATCTCACCGGGCTCGACCCGGAAGCCGCGGATCTTCAGCTGGTGGTCGGTGCGCCCCGCGTACTCCAGCGCGCCGTCCGCACGGTGCCGGGCGAGGTCGCCGGTGCGGTAGAGGCGACGGGCGACGCCTTGGGGGTCGGTGTGCTCGACGAACCGCTCGGCGGTGAGATCGGGGCGTCCGTGGTAGCCGAGGGCCAGTCCGACGCCTTCGAGGTACAGCTCGCCGGTGACACCCGTCGGCACCTCGGACAGCCGGGCGTCCAGGACGTGGGTGCGCATGTTGGCGATGGGCCGGCCGATCGGCACGGCGTCCTCGCTCTGGGGCCGGCACCGCCACGCGGTGACGTCGACGGCCGCCTCGGTGGGCCCGTACAGGTTGTACAGCTCGACGCCCGGCAGCAGGTCGAAGAACCGCCTCTGCACCTCATGGGGCAGGGCCTCGCCGCTGCACACGACGCGGGTGAGACCGCGGGCGAGCCGTACCGCGAGGGGGTCGTCGAGGAAGGCGCCGAGCATCGACGGCACGAAGTGCACCGTGCTGACGCCCTCCTCCTGGACGAGGCCGGCCAGGTAGGCGGGATCGCGCTGGCCGCCGGGCCGGGCTAGGACGAGCGCGGCGCCGGTGAGCAGGGGCCAGAACAGCTCCCACACCGACACGTCGAAGGTGTACGGCGTCTTCTGCAGCACGCGTTCACCGGGGACGAGCCCGTAGGCGTCCTGCATCCACAGCAGCCGGTTGGCGATGGCGCGATGCGAGACCACCACCCCCTTGGGCGTGCCCGTCGAACCCGAGGTGAAGATCATGTAGGCGGGGTCATCAGGTCCGGCGGCGGCCTCCGCGAGACCGTTCGCGGGATCGGCGCCCGCGTTCGGGCCCGGATCGTCCACCACGAGGACGGTCGGACCTGCGGCGTCCGGACCCTCCGCCCCCGGCACCCGCAGCGCGTCCGCCAGGTGGCCGTCGGCGACGACCAGGGCGATGCCGGCCTCCGCGAGCAGCGCACGGGTGCGCGCCTCGGGGTGCTCAGGGTCCAGCGGCACGTACGCCGCACCGGACTTGAGCACGGCGAGCAGGGCCACCGGCAGCATCAGCGAGCGGTCCATGAGCAGGCCGACGAAGGCACCGGGTCCGGCGCCGAGGGCCCGTAGGCGGGCGGCAAGGCGTTCGGCCGCCTCGCCGAGCTGCCGGTAGTCGAGCGCCGCGCCCTCGAAGCGAACCGCCGTCGCGTCCGGTGTGCGCCGCACCTGCTGGTCGATGAGTTCGGTGAGCGTGTGCGGTGCCTCGTAGTGCTTCTCGGTGGCGTTCCACTCGGCGTGGCGGCGTCGGTCCTGCGGCGGGACCAGGTCGGCCGCGAGAGAGTCCTGGCCGGGCCCTTCGGCGAGGGCCCGCAGCGCCGCCGTGTAGGAGACGTGCACCGCGGCCATCTGTTCGGCGGTGAAGCACGCCGCGTCGTAGCGCAGTCCGAGTTCGAGCAGCCGGCCGTCGGGGGTGCGGGAGAACTCCGCGCCGAACGCGACGTCCGTGGCGGCCTCCCCGGTCTCCTCGAGAACGGTGAACGCCTCGCCGGAGGGCCCCTCCCGCTCGACGTGGAAGTGCGTGTAGTTGAAGAACGTCTCGAAGGGCGCCGCCCCGCCGTTGCGGCGCACCACCTCGGCGAGCGGGTAGCGCCGGTGCCCGTGCACCCGCATGTCGAGGTCGGCGACGCGGCGCACGAGGTCCCGCCAGCTCTCGGAGGTGAGGGCGAGCCGGAAGGGAAGCGTGTTGAGGAACGCGCCCACGACCTTGTCGCCGTCCGGCTCCTCGGTGCGGCCGCCCAGCACCACGCCGGTGGTGACCTCGTCGGCGCCGCTCATCAGGGCCATGACGCGAAGGTGCGCGGCGAGCAGGACGGTGCGCAGCGGCACTCCGAGGTCGGCGGCGAGCGCGGCCAGCTGTTCGTGAAGGGCGGCGGGCAGTGGTGCGTGGTGCCACGTCATCCGGGGCGGTCCGCCGGCCGCGGCGCCGCGGGGCAGCCGGGTCACAGGAGCGCCCTCGGTCACTTCGTCCCAGAAGCCCCGCTGGGCGGAGTCGGCGAGCGCGGCGCGCTCCAGCGCGACGAAGGAGGCGAACCGGGAGCGCGGCGCGGGGACGGACCCGGCCCGGGTCCCGTCGTCCTCTTCGGCGCGGAGCCGGACGTAGCGGGTGGCGAGTTCGGTGAGGAGGGAGCGCTCGCTCCAGCCGTCCATGACCGCGTGGTGCTCGGCGACGAACAGCTGGAACGTCGCGTCGGTGCGGCGCTGCACATGGAAGCGGATCAGCGGCGCCTCGTTCCAGACGAACGGACGCGCGCGCTCGGCCTCGTAGTGTGCGGCCACGGCGGCTTCCCGCGCGGTGTCGTCCAGCCCGCGCAGGTCCTCGAAGGTGATGCGGGGACGGGCGTCGCGGTGGACGAGCTGGAGGGGCTCGCCGAATCCGTGCGGGTCGAAGGAGGTGCGCAGCATCTCGTGCCGGGCACCGGCCTCGTGGATCGCACACCGCCAGGCGCGCTCGGACCAGGGTGCTCCGACATGGTAGGAGGCGACGTTGTGGTACACCCGGCCGGTCCCGGCGGGCAGGTCGCTGTGGAAGAGCATCCCGGCCTGGAGCCGGGTCATCGGGTAGGCGTCCTCCAGCCCGGGAGGCAGCGCCTCACGGTCCTCGTCGGTGAGGAGCGAGAACGGCCGGTAGGACGGCGTGTCGGACGGAGCGCCAGGCTCCGTGCCGAACGGCGTGTCCGTGTCGCGGAGGATCGCACCGGCGAGACCGCGCACGGTCTGGAACCGCATCAGGTCCGCGACGGCGAAGCGCAGTCCGCGGTCGCGGGCGCGCGCGAGCACCTGGAGCGAGCGGATGGAGTCGCCGCCGAGGGCGAAGTAGTTGTCGAGCGCGCCGATCCGCTCGTGGCCGAGGACCTCCCGCCAGATCTCGGCGAGCGCCGTCTCGACCGGTCCGCTCACCGGCTCGTGCCCGGCGGCGGACCCCAGGATCGTCGCCCCGTCCGCGCCGGGGGCGGGCAGGGCGCGACGGTCGGCCTTGCCGTTGGCGGTGAGGGGGAAGGCAGGCAAGGTGACGAACACACCGGGGACCATGTACTCGGGCAGCCGGGAAGCGAGGTGCGCGCGCAGCGCGTCGACGGTCAGGGTGCCGGGGATGTCCGAGGCGGCCGCGGGGTCGGTCGCGGGAGTGGCGTCCGCGGGGGCGCCGGACCCGGGCCGCGGGGAGACCTCCGCGCTGGGCTCCGTGGTGGGCTCCGTGGTGGGTACGACGTACCCGACCAGCACCGGATTGCCGGTGGCGTCGGGGAGCACGCGGGCGACGGCGGCGCCGATCGCGGTGTGGGCGGTGAGTGCCGCCTCGACCTCGCCCAGCTCGATGCGGAAGCCCCGCAGTTTGACCTGGTCGTCGATGCGGCCGAGGTACTCCAGCTCGCCGTCCGCGCGCAGCCGGGCGAGGTCACCGGTGCGGTACAGCCGTTCCCCCGACGCGCTCATGGGGAAGCGTTCGGCGGTCAGCTCCGGGCGGTTGAGGTAACCGCGGGCGAGCCCCGCACCGGCGACGTGCAGCTCGCCCACGGCTCCCCGGGGTACCGCCCTGCCCCGGCCGTCCAGCAGGTGCAGCCGCAGATCGGGGATGGGCACGCCGATGACGCTGCCGCGTCCTTCCTCGGCATCGCGGGCGGTCAGCGGACGGTAGGTGACGTGCACGGTGGTCTCGGTGATGCCGTACATGTTCACCAGGCGGGGCGAGGTGTCGCCGTGCCGCTCGAACCAGCCGCGCAACGCGCCGACGTCCAGGGCCTCTCCGCCGAACACCACGTGCCGCAGGGCCGGCCACCCGCTCCGCGGACCCTGTCCGTCTACGCGGTCGAGCTGGTGGAAGGCCGACGGTGTCTGGTTGAGGACAGTCACCTTCTCGTCGCGCAGCAGCCGGTGGAACTCCTCCGGTGACCGGCTGACGTCGTACGGCACGATGACGAGCCGGCCGCCGTTCAGGAGTGCGCCCCACAGCTCCCACACGGAGAAGTCGAACGCGATGGAGTGGAAGAGGGTCCAGACGTCGCCGGCGCCGAAGCCGAACCAGTGCTCGGTCGCGGAGAACAACCGGGTGATGTTGCGGTGCGGGACCAGGGTGCCCTTGGGTCGTCCGGTGGACCCGGAGGTGTAGATGGCGTAGGCAAGGTCGTCCGGGGTGGCGACGCTGTCGGGAGCGGTATCCGGCAGCCGGTCCAATTCGGCGGCGTCGCCTTCCAGGTCGACGGCGCGCATGCCCGGGGCGTACCAGAGCGGACGGGTACCGGTGGTGCCGACGACATGGACGAGACCCGCGTCGGCCACGATGTGGCGCAGACGGTCGGGCGGGTTGTCGGGGTCGAGGGGCAGATACGCGCCGCCCGCCTTGAGGATGCCCAGCAGGCCGACGACCAGTTCCGCGGAGCGGGGGACGCACAGGCCCACCAGGGTGCCGGGGACCACGCCGAGGTCGCGCAGTCGCCGGGCGACCTGGTTCGCGCGGCGGTCGAGCTCCCCGTAGCCGAGGTGGCGCCCGCGGTCGGTGACGGCGACGGCGCCGGGTGCGCGGGCCGCGTGCTCGGCGAACACCTCGTGGGCGCAGGGCGGCGGACCGGTCGTGTCCGCGGCGGGGGTCGGCGTCGCCGCGGCGGGGGCGGGCTCTGACGTCAGGGGCAGCAGTTCCTCGTCGGAGAGCATCGGCAGAGCGGACAGCGGCAGGTGGGGCCCGTTGACGGCGGCACCGAGCAGGCGCAGATAGTGCCCGGTGAACCGCTCGACGGTGGCGGCCTCGTAGAGGTCGGCCCGGTATTCCAGCCGGAGGCGCACCCCGCCGCCGGCCTGCACGATGTCGAAGGTCAGGTCGAACTTGGCGGTGTCGGAGGGGCCTTCGAGCAGCCGTACACCGAGGTCCGGCAGCTCCGCGGTGGTTACGTCCTCGTCGTGGAAGCCGACCAGGACGTCGAAGAAGGGGGCCCGTTCGGTGACACGGCCGGGGTTGAGGTGCTCGACGATCCTCTCGAACGGCAGGTCCTGGTGGTCCTGGGCATCCGCCACGGTGTCCCGCACCGCGCTGACATGATCCCGGAACCGGGGGTCCGCGGAGAAGTCCGAACGGATCACGAGAGTGTTGACGAACAGGCCGACCGTGTCCGCGAACTCCTTGCGGTTCCGGTTGGCCACCAGGGTGCCGACGAGCACGTCCTCAGTGCCGGAATAGCGGCCCAGCACGACCTGGAGGGCGGCGAGCATCGCCATGAAGCGCGTGCTTCTGGTGTCCCGGCAGACCTGGTCGAGCCCCCCGAGCACGGCGTCCGGCAGCGGAACCTCGTACATGGCGGCCGTGCGGGGGGCGACGGGGGCGGAAGCAACGGGATCGGGAACGGCCGGGTCCGGAGAGGCCGACGGCCGGCGGTCGGCGGGTATCGCGGAGGTCGGCAGCTCACCCCCCAGCCGAGTGGCCCAATAGTCGAGCTGCCGCTCGGCGGCCGGACCGCCCAGCCATTCCTCCTGCCATTCGGAGAAGTCGGCATAGTGGAATTCCGGTTCCTCCGCCATGGGGTTCTGCCCGTCGACCGATTCTGCGGCGTATTCCCCGAGGAGTTCCCGGAGCAGAATCGCGGCGGACCATCCGTCACCGACTATGTGATGCATTCCGAGCGCCAGTACGGCGCGATCCGAACCTGCCGGACGGCGCAGCAGTGCCACCCGGAAGAGGGGGCCGGTGGCGAGGTCGAAAGGCCGGCGGTACTGCGCGTCCATCCAGCTCCGAATGCACTCGTCGGCGTCGTCCTCCCCCGCCTGTGGAGTGTCCGCGGCCTCCACCGACCAGTCGAGCCGCGCCGAGGAGTCGACACACTGGGTCAACTCCCCTTCGTCCAGGACGAATCGGGTACGCAGCGCCTCGTGTCGGTCGAGCAGCCGCTGTGCGCCGACCCGCAGCAGGTCCTCGTCCACGTCTGCGTCGAACACGCAGTAGACCGGCATGTGGTAGGTGGGTCTGTTCCCCTCCAGTTCCTGAAGGAAATACATCCGCTTCTGTGCGCGCGAGGCACGAAAGACGGAAACAGCGGAATTCCCGGACGGTTCTGTGGACGGCTCTTCCGAAAGGTCCGGAACGACCGCGGCGTGAATGGCCAAGACGACTCCCTCGACCGTCACGCCTCTTCTGACGCGCGGCACAGATTCCCCTGCTGGGCGAATCCCACGCTATTGGTGCGCCAGGTTCCGCAGAAGTCCCGGCCTGGCGGTCCCCGGAACACGTGACACCGTTCGTCGGAGAGTTCTTCCAGTGCGGCAAGGGCCTGGCGGTCTTGGACGAGCACCAGGTCTGCCGCTACCCGTCCTTGTCCCGCTGGTCACCCCGGCCATGCTCGCGCACACCTTCCTTGCCGTCGTCCGCGCGAACGGCTCCGCCGAGGTGGGAGACGCGGGCTGCCGGGCAGGGACGGCGACTCCTCGCCGTGGCCGGCGGCGCTCGGGAGGCGGGAGTACTCATGGCCCACCCGGACGAGGAAGCCGAGGCCCGCTCGGCGGACAGCGGAGGCGGCCCCGGACACACGGTGCCGCTGGCGGTGGCGTTCGCCGTGCCGGTGACGAAGGTGACGTACACAGTGGGGGCGGCGCGGCGGCCCGCGAGATGTAGTAGGCGAAGCCGTACAACGTGTGCTGCTCGGCGCGGAGGGCCCGGATCAGGCGCCGGGCGTCCGGGGGGTCGCAGGGCGCGGCGCGGTCATGGAGGGCGTCAGGCGTATCGCGGCCGGGGCGTCGGAGGCGGTGGGCACGAAGGTCGTGGAGCCGAAAATTCCGCTGACCCGGCATGCGTTTGTAAAGGTTCGACGTCTCGGCGCCACATACCTGTGCACGGCCTCCCCCTTCTGGTAAGTAAGCTTCCTGTCATACGGGCGCCGCAAGCAGGCCCACGCGTCTTCATCGAAGTCCCCCCACCAGGAGGCCCAGTCATGCAGCAGTTCTCTGCCAGCACCCGGTCCGCTGAACCAACAGGAACGCGCCGCCCCTCGCGTCGAGCCTTCCTCGGCACGCTCGGGGCGTCGGTCGCGGCAGCAACCATGCTGGCGACACTTCCGGCAGCGGCGGCTCCGCAGGCCATCGGACTCGACGACCCGGCGAAGAAGGAGATCGCCATGCGACTCGTCTCCAGCGCGGAGAACTCTTCCCTGGACTGGAAGGCACAGTACAAGTACATCGAAGACATCCAGGACGGGCGGGGATACACCGCGGGCATAATCGGGTTCTGTTCCGGCACCGGTGACATGCTCGACCTCGTAACCCTCTACACCCAGCGCAAGCCCGGCAACCCGCTGGCCAGGTACCTCCCGGCACTGCGCAAGGTCAACGGCACCGACTCCCACGACGGGCTCGACGGCTTTCCCAGCGCCTGGCGCTCCGCAGCGAACGACTCGGCTTTCCAGCAGGCACAGAACGACGAGCGGGATCGCGTCTACTTCAACCCTGCCGTCAGCCAGGGCAAGGCTGACGGCCTTTCCGTCCTCGGGCAGTTCGCCTACTACGACTCCGTCGTCATGCACGGCGACGGTGACGACTCCACCAGCTTCCGCAACATCCGCAAGCGTGCACTGGCCAAGGCGAAGCCGCCGGCCCAGGGGGGCGACGAGACAAACTACCTCAACGCCTACCTCGATGCGCGCGTCTGGGCGATGAAGCAGGAGGAAGCACACAGTGACACCAGCCGAGTGGACACCGCTCAGCGGATCTTCCTGAAAGAGGGGAATTTCAACCTCAATCCCCCGCTCGACTGGAAAGTGTACGGCGACAGCTTCCACATCGGCTGAGGGACTGTAAACGTTCGGCTCTGGCAAGATGAGGCTCGCGGGCGAGCACTGCCGATGCATCCGGGGCGACGATCCAGCCGACACCCCCCTGTATGCCTCTCCCGTCCGCGAACCTTGCCGTCGGTAACCTTTGGCACGGTGCGTTTCCACCGGATGTGAGCCAGAGCCACACGTTCGGTGTGACTCCCGATCAGGGAAGACGCATCGCTGACCAGCAACGACGTGACCGGGGCCGGGTCCACCGAGTCGTCTGAAACGCCGCCGTCGAAGTCTGTGGACGACCGGCTGATCGACGAGTTGGCGGGCCGGGCCCAGGCCGAGGGCCTGCGACCGACCGGTGAGAGCGGGCTGCTCCAGCTCCGCGAGGACAGCTGACGAAGCGGCTCCTGGACTCCGCTCTCGAGGGTGAGATCACCGACCGTCTCGGCTATGACGAGCACGATCCCGCCTGGACGAACGGCGGCAACTCAGGCAACGGCTTCCCAGGGCGGCAGGGCTTGGTCAGCCCGGCTTTGAACGGGCCGATCGTGGACTCCGTCAGGGCGTTGTCGTAGGCGTCGCCGACCGATCCGGTCGACGCGGCAGTACCAGCCCGGTCGAGGTGCTCGGCGAGCGCGAGCGACGTGTACCGCGACCCGGCATCAGCGTGATGTGTCAACTCGGCGTCGGGGACGTGCGCGCAGCGGGTTGACGCTTCTGTCCCGGCGGCCCTACGCGTCCGTACGCCCGACGCCGTTCTGCGACAGGACACCCCTTGACGCTCCCCACGAGTAGACGTAGTTTCTCCGCAACCAACCGGAAACGTTCCTAACAGTCGGCCGGGGGGTGAACGGAAGGCAGCGTGGAACCATGGCCCAGAACTCAGGCGGCAGCGTCCCCGGTACGCCCAGCGTGCTGCGGGCGATGAACGACCGGGCCGCCCTTGATCTGCTTCTGGAGCACGGCCCACTGTCCCGAACCCGCGTCGGCGCTCTCACCGGTCTGTCGAAGCCCACGGCTTCCCAGCTTCTCGGCCGCCTGGAAGCCTCCGGCCTCGTTCTGGCCACCGGCACCAGCACCGGCCGCCCCGGCCCCAGCGCACAGCTGTACACGATCAATCCGCGCGCCGCGTTCGTCGCGGGGCTCGACGTCACTCCCCAGCGGATCCACGCGGCGGTGGCCGACGTGACCGGCAGCGTCGTGGGACAGTGCGAGCTGCTCACACCGGGCCGGCGGGCTGGAGATGTCCCCGCTCAGGTGACCGGGGCGCTTGACGGAGCCATCAAGGACGCCGGGCTGGCCCGCTCAGACATTCACCGGGTGGTGATCGGCACGCCGGGCGCCTTCGACCCGAGCACCGGGCGGCTGCGATACGCCTCGCACCTGCCTGGCTGGCACTCCCCCACGCTCCTCGGCAAGCTGGCGACCGCGCTGCCGATGCCAGTGGAGTACGAGAACGACGTGAACCTGGTCGCCATCGCCGAGCAGCACGCCGGTGCGGCCCGAGAGCACGAGAACTTCGTACTGCTGTGGAACGGCGAAGGACTGGGAGCCGCCCTGGTGATGGGCGGCCGCCTCCACCGCGGTTTCACCGGCGGGGCGGGCGAGCTCGGCTTCCTCCCCGTGCCCGGGGCGCCGCTGGTCCGCGGCGTGACCCAGGCGAACGGCGGGGGCTACCAGAACCTGGCGGGCGCGCAAGTGCTGCCTGAACTCGCCCGCCAGCACGGCATCGCCGACGTTCCGCACGGCCCGTACCCGGAGGTCGCAGCCCGACTGCTCGGCCGGGCGGCCGCGTCGGACGAAGGGGCATACGGAGCGTTCCTCGATGCCTACGCGACCCGCCTGGCCACAGGACTGGCCTCACTGGTGGCCGTTCTCGATCCGGAACTCGTCGTGCTCGCCGGAGAGGCCATCGCCCCTGGCGGCAACCCTCTCCTGAACCGCGTCACCTCCGAACTGCACGAGCTAGCCGCAGCGCGGCCGCGCCTCGTGCTCGGCGACGTCACCGACCACCCTGTCCGGCACGGAGCGCTGGAGAGCGCGCTCGCCGCCACCCGCGACGAAGTGTTCGACACGTCGCGCTAGCCGCTCCGCCCCCCTCTCCACACAGACGCCTGCCCCGGCCGCTGGTTTCCCAGAACGGCGGCCGGGACAGGGAATCACCCTCCACATCGCCTCACCGCACTGGTCGGTGTGCCCGCGCGCACACCCCGCCCGCCCCTCACGCGACAGCGACAGCGACAGCGACAACGGGGTGCTTGCTCCACCCTGCGCTCCGTCCGTCGCAACACCCGTCCGGAATCCCGTTCCTCACGACCAGAAAGACCTGCCATGCACCGCAAAGCAACCGTCGGCGCCCTGGCCGCCGCCATAGCACTCCTCGCCACAGCCTGTACGGGATCGACCGGGGCCAGTGCGGACGACGATCCCAACGCGGAGGTGACACTGACCTTCTGGCACGGCTGGTCCGCGCCCAACGAGGTCGCGGCGGTGAACGCCAACGTCAAGAGGTTCGAGAAGGTCCACCCGAACATCAAGGTGAAGGTCGTCAGCAACGTCACCGACGACAAGATCCAGCAGGCATTGCGCGCCGGCGGCTCCAACGCACCTGACGTCGTCTCCTCCTTCACCACCGACAACGTCGGCAAGTTCTGCTCCTCCGGCGCCTTCGCCGACCTGGCTCCATTCGTCCAGAAGTCCAAGCTCGACCTGGAGAAGACCTTCGCCAGGACGCGACTGGACTACACCCAGTTCGAGGGCAAGCGCTGCACGCTGCCTCTGCTGGGCGACGCCTACGGTCTCTACTACAACAAGGACGCGTTCAAGGAGGCGGGCATCACCGCACCGCCCAAGACGTGGGACGAGTTCGACGAGATCGCCAAGAAGCTGACCAAGCCGAAGGGCTCGTCCTACGAGCGGGTCGGATTCATGCCGAACTTCCACGGTTACGAATCCACGATTGGCCACTTGGCCGCCCAGTGGGGCCCGACCTACTTCGACGCGAGCGGCAAGTCGAACGTCGCCAAGGACCCGGCCTTCGCGAGGATGTTGACCTGGCAGAAGAACCTGGTGACCAAGCTCGGCGGCTTCGACAAGCTCGAGCGTTTCCGCACCACCTTCGGTGACGAGTGGGGCGCCAAGCACCCCTTCCACACCCAGCAGGTCGCCATGCAGCTCGACGGCGAGTGGCGGCTGGGCATGGCGCTGGACGCCAAGGTCCCCTTCGACATCGGCGTCGCTCCCCTGCCGGTCCCCGCGGACCAGATCGGCGAGTACGGCAAGGGCTACCTGTCCGGCACCATCGCGGGCATCGCGGCCACCAGCCACAAGCAGAACGCCGCGTGGCAGTTCCTGAAGTACCTGACGACTGACACCGACGCGGTGGTCGACTTCGCCAACGAACTGCGCAACGTCCCCTCGACGACCGCCGCTCTCGCCTCGCCGAGGCTGAAGTTCGACCCGCGCTTCAAGACCTTCCTGGACATCGCCGCGAACCCCAAGTCCACCACCACCCCGGCTTCCGTCAACGGCGGCGCCTACCAGGTGACGCTCCAGGACCTCGGTTTCCGCCACGAGAGCGGCAAGGCGAACCTGAAGTCCGACCTGGAGAAGACCGCCCAGCAGATCGACACGGACATCGAGAAGGCGAAGTGAACGCCCGCACCACCGCCGCGGCCCCTCAAGGGGCCGGGGCCGCGGCCGACCATCTCAAAGCCCGGCGCCGACGCGCCAACCTTCGCACCGCGGCCTTCATGTCACCGTGGCTGATCGGTTTCACGGTCTTCTTCGCCTACCCGCTGCTGTCCACCGTGTACTTCTCCTTCATGAAGTACGACGGCTTCAGAGCGCCGGCATTCTCCGGCCTGGACAACTGGATCTACGTGTTCAGGGACTATCCCGGCTTCTGGCCGGCCATGGGCAACACGCTCTGGCTGGTGGTCGTGATGGTCACCCTGCGCGTGGTCTTCGGACTGGGCATCGGCATGCTGATCACAAGGATCAAGCTGGGGACCGGCATCTTCCGCACCCTGTTCTACCTGCCCTACCTCGCCCCGCCCGTCGCCGCCACTCTCGGTTTCGTCTTCCTGCTCAACCCCGGCACCGGCCCCGTCAACGCCTTCCTGGAATCCGCCGGCCTCCCCTCCCCGGGCTGGTTCACCGACCCCACCTGGTCCAAGCCGGCCCTCACCCTCCTCGCGGTATGGGGCATCGGCGACCTGATGGTGATCTTCATGGCCGCGCTCCTCGACGTCCCGCAGGACCAGTACGAGGCCGCCTCGCTCGACGGGGCCTCGGCCTGGCAGCGGTTCCGCTTCGTCACACTGCCCAACATCTCTCCCATCCTGCTGTTCGCGGTGGTCACCGGCGTCATCCAGACCATGCAGTACTACACACAGCCCCTCGTCGCGGGGAAAGTGGCCTCCGGCATCATCGGCGGCAGCGGGCAGACGTTCGAGCCGGGGTACCCCGAGAAGTCCACGCTCACGCTTCCCCAGCTCGTCTACAACCTCGGCTTCCAGCGCTTCGACTACGGCTCGGCCTGCGTGGTCGCCCTCGTGCTCTTCGCGCTCTCCATGGCCTTCACCGCTCTGCTGATGCGGCGCCGCGGCGGGCTCATCCAGGCAGGTGACTGACCCCATGACCCACATCCTCGACACTCCCGCTCACTCGCCTGCCGCACGGACCGCGCGCCGCAAGGCAGCACTGCACTGGACAGCCGTTCACGCCCTCGGGATCGCCGCGGCGCTCTTCTTCGTGCTGCCCTTCGTCTTCCTCTTCCTCACGTCGGTGATGAGCGACCAGCAGGCCCTCACCCGCGACCTCATCCCCGACACCTGGGAATGGGACAACTACCGAAAAGTCTTCGACACGCCCGGCTTCCTGATCTGGTGGCGCAACACCCTGCTCTATGCGGGCCTGGGAACCGTCCTGTCGGTGGCTTCCTCGATCCCGGTGGCGTACGCGCTGGCGAAGTTCCGCTTTCGCGGCCGCAAACTCTCCCTGATGCTCGTCATCTCCATGATGATGCTGCCGCCCCAGGTCGTCATCATCCCCATGTACCTCTTCTGGGCCAAGCAACTGGACCTGAGCGGCACCCTGTGGCCGCTGATCATCCCGATGGCCTTCGGCGACGCGTTCTCCATCTTCCTGCTGCGCCAGTTCCTCCTGACGATCCCCGACGAGTGCCTGGACGCAGCCCGGATGGACGGATGCGGCGAGCTGCGCACCCTGCTCCGCGTGGTCGTACCCATGGCCAAGCCCGGCATCGCTGCCGTCGCCCTCTTCCAGTTCTTCTACGCCTGGAACGACTACTTCGGACCACAGATCTACGCCTCCGAGAACCCGGGCGCCTGGACGCTCAGTTACGGCCTGGAATCCTTCAAGGGCGCACACCACACCGACTGGAACCTGACCATGGCCGCGACCGTTCTGGTCATGGCCCCCGTGATCCTCGTCTTCTTCTTCGCACAGAAGGCTTTCGTCGAGGGCATCACACTCACTGGAGTGAAGGGCTAGCACGACACCATGAAACTGACCGTCATAGGGGGCGGTTCCACCTACACGCCCGAGCTCATCGACGGCTTCGCGCGTCTGCGTGACACGCTGCCGGTCAGCGAGCTGGTGCTGGTGGACCCGGCAGCAGAACGCCTGGAACTCATCGGCGGCCTCGCCCGGCGGATCTTCGCCAGGCAGGGCCACCCCGGCAAGGTGGTCACCACCTCCGACATCGACGCCGGCGTGGC
>NZ_JBHXLV010000123.1:0-19481 GCF_042721685.1 Streptomyces sp. NPDC058459
GGCCGGACCCTGTGCGGCCCGGCCCGTCGGACCCCCGTGAGCCCCTGGTGCGCCGCTTCGTCCGGCCGTAGAACGGCAGCCGTACGCGACTCTCGCCACCCTCTTGGAGATCGACTGCGACGGCTGGCCCGGCACCCGCCGCGACCGAAGCTCGACCCCTACTTCTCCCCCCGGCACGCGGGCGCGGCCCGTCGAGAACCACGACGACGCGGTGGCCGAGGGGGAGGAGCCTGCCCGGAAGTTCGTCGGGCACACGGGCTGACAGCACGTGGGCCGGCTCCCTGCGGCGGGGACCGGCCCGCGCTCACACCTTGCGGTAGGCGTACGCCTCCGTCGCGGCGGCCACCACCGCGTCCAGATCGGCGCCCGTCGCCGCCGTCACCACGGCCGCCACCGCGCCCTCGACGAACGGGGCGTCCACCAGGCGGGCGCCGTCCGGGAGTTCGTCACCCTCGGCGAGCAACGCCTTCACCGTGAGCACAGCGCTGCCCAGGTCGGTGAGGACCGCGACCCCCGCGCCCTGGTCCACGGCGGCGGCCGCCGCGGATATCAGCTCCGCGCTGGTGCCGAAGCCGCCGCCCTCGATACCGCCCGCCGCGGCGACCGGCACCGCTGTGGCACCGCCCGCCAGGGCCTTCGCCAGCCCGGCCACCGACTCGGCGACCTCCGCGCTGTGCGACACCAGCACGATCCCGACATGCCGCTCGTCACTCATCGGAGCCTCCCTCCGCCGTCACCAGCGCCGCGATCAGCAGGGCCGACGAGGTGGCCCCGGGGTCCCGATGACCGATGCTGCGCTCACCCAGATAGCTCGCCCGGCCCTTACGGGCCTGCATCGGGGTCGTCTCCACGGCACCGGACTCGGCGGCCCGGCGCGCCGCGTCGAAACCGTCGCCGAGCGCGTCGACGGCCGGGATCAGCGCGTCCAGCATCGTCTTGTCACCGGGCGCCGCCCCGCCGAGCGCCTTCACCCCGTCCACCCCGGCCCGCAACGCCTCAGCCAGCTGCGCCTCGCTGACCTCGGGCGCGTCCCCGAGCGCCTTCCCGGTCCGCCGCAGCAGTGTGCCGTACAACGGCCCCGACGCCCCGCCGACCGTGGAGATCAGCTGGCGCCCGGCCAGGGTCAGCACGGCACCCGGCGTGTCCGGCGCCTCCTTCTCCAGGGCGGCCAGCACGGCCGTGAAGCCCCGCTGAAGATTGCTGCCGTGGTCGGCGTCGCCGATGGCCGAGTCGAGAGCGGTGAGTTGTTGCGCCTCCCGGTCCACGGACGCGGCGGTCACCGTGATCCAACGGCGGAAGAAGTCGGCGTCGAGCACTGGATCTCCTTGGCTGGTAGGGATGTTGACCACTGACTCCGCCGTATCACATCCCCCAGCGCAGTGCCGGGGTCCTGACCGGCGCGTCCCACAGCCGCAGCAGATCCTCGTCGACCTGGCACAGGGTGACGGAGGCGCCGGCCATGTCGAGCGAGGTCACGTAGTTGCCGACGAGCGTGCGGGCGACGGCCACACCCCGCTCCGCGAGCACCCGCTGCACCTCGGCGTTGAAGCCGAACAGCTCCAGCAGCGGGGTGGCGCCCATGCCGTTGACCAGGACCAGCACCGGGCCGCGCGGAGTGAGGTCGTCCAGGATCGCGTTCACCGCGAAGTCGGCGATCTCCCCGGAGGTCATCATCGGGCGCCGCTCCCGCCCCGGCTCACCGTGGATGCCGATGCCCAACTCCAGCTCGCCCGGCGGCAGATCGAAGGTGGGGGAGCCCTTGGCCGGGGTGGTGACGGAGCTGAGGGCCACACCGAAGCTGCGCGAGCTGTCGTTGACCTGGCGGCCGATCGCCTCCACGCGCTCCAGCGGCTGCCCCTCGGCCGCCGCCGCACCGGCGATCTTCTCCACGAACAGGGTCGCCCCGGTGCCGCGCCGGCCTGCCGTGTAGAGGCTGTCGGTGACCGCGACATCGTCGTTGACGAGGACCTTGCCGACCTGGATTCCCTCGTCCTCGGCCAGCTCGGCCGCCATGTCGAAGTTGAGTACGTCGCCGGTGTAGTTCTTCACGACGAACACCACCCCGGCCCCGCTGTCCACGGCCGCCGCGGCCCGCGCCATCTGATCCGGCACCGGGGAGGTGAACACCTCACCCGGACAGGCCGCTGCGAGCATGCCGGGCCCGACGAACCCGCCGTGCAGCGGCTCATGCCCCGACCCGCCCCCCGAGATCAGCCCCACCTGCCCGGCCACGGGCGCGTCCCGGCGGACGATCACCCGGTTCTCCACATCCACGTTCAGATCCGGATACGCGGCCGCCATCCCTCGCAGCGCATCCGCCACCACGGTTTCCGGGACGTTGATCAGCATCTTCATCGGTGTCTCCTGGTGAGGCTGGCGAGCGGGGCTCTGGTGAGAGACTTGGCTGTTCAGGCTGAGTACGCTCAGTTCGTCGTAAGGGCGTCTGAAGTGTCGACGGGCGGTCGGTGGCGGCGGGATCGCAGTACTACTGTCGGCAGTATCGGCCTTGTGGCTGCGAAGGTCACGTGGAGCGGAGAGAATCTCGCGCTCGCCTCGCGAGCTTCGGTCGCATGGACATCAGGGTCACCTCGGGCATCGCGGCACGCCTGTGACCGTGCTCGACCTGTAGGTGCGTCGCCGGGTGCGCGGGCGTGGGGCGGAGACGGCGAGCCGGCGGAATCGACTTGAGGTGCGGCAGATCTGCCGCAGCCATTCGGGTGATCTTGACGCGTCCGGCTCGTGCGTGACGTCGCCGCCGAACGCGGGCTCGTAGGTGAACCAGCCGGCTCCCCCGGATCGTCCACGAACGTGCAGCCGCCGGTTTCCGGGTCGAGCGGGACCGGGGGGAGAGGTGTCGTCTCGTGTCCTCGTCGGGGGACAGCGCGAGACCGTCGGCGCCCTGCTCGCCCTCGACGGTGGCGACGGGGTCTCCGGACAGGTCGGTCACCACGATGCCGGTGGTGCCGGCGCCCCTGGCTGAAGAAGAGAAGGAGGTGCAAGCCCCCCTGTCGCCGGCAGGACGGCCGCCGGGCGGATGCCGGACATCCCTGAGCCGCTGTCCTCGCCTGGCGGTTGCGCTGCCGCGTCCTGACGCGGAGTGTCCGGATCGTCGCCCGGTGTGGTGCGGACGGAGGGTGAGCCGTGACGGCGCTCATAGGGGGCAGATCACGTCCTACCGTGGATCGTAGAAGCGCACCCCTCCCGAGCTGCACCGCGAGCCCAGAGTCGGCAAGGTCGAGCTTTTTGCCCGTATTGCGGTAGTAGGTCACATGCTTGCGTGGGGATTTGTCCTCCCCTCATCATGTTTGTTGTCGCCGGAGCAGCGGGCCGGACCGGGTGATCACCAGGTGAGCCCGCTCAAGTCTGCCGGTGGCAGCGGGGCCTCGCCCCGACGCCCAACGGATGCCGCGACCGGATTCCCGGCCGGTGCCTCAACGACGTCCTCTGGAGAGACCCCTCTTTGAACGCGATCTTTTCCTCCCGCCGTCCTGTCCGCCTGCGCAAGCTCGCCCTGGCCGGCCTGACCACCGCGGGTGCCGCGGTGGCCGTCACGACCCTGATGCCGTCGTCCGCGTTCGCCGCCGAGGCCCACGTCTCCCGTCCGGTCACCGCGCACACCGCGTCCTCGGCCGCGTCGGGGAGCCTGGACAGCTGGATCAAGCAGTCGCTGGCCATCATGAAGGCCAAGCACATCCCGGGCAGCTACGACGGTCTCAAGCGCAACATCATGCGCGAGTCCAGCGGCAACCCCAACGCCCAGAACAACTGGGACGTCAACGCGCGGAACGGCATCCCCTCCAAGGGACTCCTGCAGGTGATCGACCCCACCTTCCGGGCCTATCACGTGAACGGCACCGCGCACAGCGCGACCGACCCCGTCGCCAACATCACCGCGGCCGCCAACTACGCCGCCCACCGCTACGGTTCGATCGACAACGTCAACTCCGCCTACTGATCGGGCGCACGTACGCGGGTACGCACGCGCAGAGCGGCAACGGCCCCCCGGCAGAACGCTGTCGGGGGGCCCGCGGCGTCTCAGACGAAGGCGCTGATCCCGGTCGCGGCCCGGCCGACGATCAGGGAGTTCATCTCGCGGGTGCCCTCGTAGGAGTACAGGGCCTCGGCGTCGGCCCAGAAGCGGGCCACCTCGTGGTCCAGCAGGATGCCATTGCCGCCGAGGAGTTCGCGGGCGTGGGCGACGACCTCGCGGGTCCGGGTGGTGCTGAACATCTTCGCCATGGACGCCTGCTGGTCGGTGAGACGGCCGGCGTCCTGGAGCTGCGCCGCCCGCACGTTCATGGTCTGGCAGGCGGTGATGTCGGCCAGCATCCGGGCCAGTTGGTCCTGGACGAGCTGGAACGCGGCGATCGGCTTGCCGAACTGCTCGCGCTCCAGGGTGTAGGCGCGGGCGGCCTCGTACGCGCCCATGGCGCAGCCCACCGCGTTCCAGGAGACACCGAGCCGGGTCGCGCGCAGCACCTTGGCGGTGTCCCTGAAGGAGTTCGCCTCCTGGAGCCGGTCCGCCTCCGGCACCCGTACGTCGCGCAGCTCGATCTCCGCGTTCTGTACGGTGCGCAGCGAGACCTTGCCCTCGATGCGGTGCGGGGTGAAGCCCTCGGCGCCCTGCCGCACCACGAAGCCCTTCACCTCGCCGTCGGCCTCGTCCTTCGCCCAGACGATCACCAGGTCGGCGAAGGTGGCGTTGCCGATCCACTTCTTGCGCCCGTTCAGCACCCAGGTGTCGCCCTCGCGCCGGGCGGTGGTGGTCAGCCCGCGCGAGGTGCCGGAGCCGACGCCGGGCTCGGTCAGCGCGAACGCGGCCAGCCGCTCCCAGCTCAGCATCTCCGGTATCCAGCGCCGCTTCTGCTCCTCGGAACCGCACTCCATGACCGAGGCGATGCCGAGTCCGCTGTGCACGCCGTAGAACGTGGCGAACGAGGGGTCGACGCGGGAGAGTTCCATGCTCACCAGGCCGGCCACCAGGGCGCCCCGGCCGGGTGCGCCGTAGCCGCTGAACTGGAGTCCCGCGATGCCCAGTTCCGGCAACCGCGGGATCAGCTCGTGCGGGAACTCGCCGCGCTCCCAGTAGTCGTCCGCGATGGGCGCCACGTTCTTGCGCGCCCAGTCCCGCACCGTCGCCAGCAGCTCCTGGTCCTTGGGGCCGACCGTCTCGCGTACGTGGTAGAAATCGGCCTCCACGGCCGCCGGGTCCGCCTCGTGGATCTTGACGGCGGGCCACTCGTGCTCATGGTCCTGCCCGGTGTGGTCACGCTGCTGCTCTGCGGTCATGGCGACCCCTCATCTCTCTCACGTGGCACAGGGAGGCGTGCTGCTCACCGGTGCCCGCGATCTCGTGCGCGTAGACCTGGCCGAAGATCCCGGGTGACGGACTCCACAGGTCTGCTCCGGGCCGGCCCGCCGGCGCGTCTCGGCCACGTCGTCCAACAGGGTCGCGATCTTCCCGGCCGAGCACCTGGGGGCCGTGCTCGGCGCTGCGGTACCGCAGCGGGGGTGCGACGCGGAGGTTCACGATCAGGCCGAGACCGCGGCCGATCAGCATCAGGGGGATGATCCGCCCGAGCTGGTTCAGCCGGTCGCCGGCGGTGGTCGCGGAGACGTAGGT
Source organism: Streptomyces sp. NPDC058459 (assembly GCF_042721685.1). Taxonomy (NCBI): domain Bacteria; kingdom Bacillati; phylum Actinomycetota; class Actinomycetes; order Kitasatosporales; family Streptomycetaceae; genus Streptomyces; species Streptomyces sp. NPDC058459. Next base: position 5,624 of record NZ_JBHXLV010000123.1, read on the forward strand.
GGAGAAGGCGAACAGGTTCGGTCCGGCGGAGAAGGGCGCGAAAGCCGGCGAGGCCTTGTTCACCGTGTCCCGTACAGGTCGGGCGGGTACCCGCTGCGCGGCGGATACGCGGAGGGCGCCCCTCGCACCCCTCGGCTCGAATCAGCCGGGCGTCGCCGACAGGCAGACCCGCCGCGGGCGGCGCGCGGCGGACTTCGACCAGGTCAGGGGGCGGTGGTCCACCGCGGACCCGCCGCTACCGGTGGCGCCCGGCGGACCCGCATCGCTCTCCCCGGCGCGGACGTGCTTCTCCACGGCGGCGATGGCCTCCGGCTGGTCTCCGGAGGGGCTGTGGCGGGACACCGCCGGGCACGGCCGGCCGCCTCGGGCGACCTGGCCGACCTGTGTGGTGAAGCACCCCCGTGCCGTTGGACGTACCGTGGGAAAAAGGCGGGGGCACCGAGCCGGAGGAGCGGGATGGGCGGGAGCAGCGCCGGTGCCGTGCAACACGTTTTCTCGTTCGCCGGCGTCGCGACGGCCGTGCTCGACGGCCACGGCACCGTGGTGCGCTGGTCGCACGCGGCCGCCGAACTGCTGGGCCGGACCGCTGAGGAGGTCTGCGGGCTTCCGGTACGCGACCTTATCGCGCGCGACTGCCCCGGCGCCGGAGCTGACGGCACCCTCCCGGCGGACGGGCACACCCTGCTGCGGCACCGTTCCGGTGGGACGGTCGCCGTCAGCTACCGCGTGCTGAGCACCGAGCCCGCCGAGGAGTCCCTGGTGCTGGCGGCTCCCACCCGGCGGGTGAGCCGCTGGCAGGCGGACGCCAGCATGCTGCGCGCGCTGCTCTCCCAGGACCGTGTCGGCATCGGCATGCACGACGTGGACCTGACCGTCGTGTGGACCAACATCACCCCCCGCGTGTTCGGCGGCGCCGCCCTGCCGCGCGGCAGCCGGCTGACGGACGTGGCGACCCTGAGGGACGCCAAGGCCGTGGAGGCCGAACTGTGCGGGGTCCTCAAGACCGGCGAGCCGCTGATCAGCAGGACGCTGTGCATGCGGTCGCCGCAGGGCGGGGAGCGATATCAGCTCCTGTCGATGTGTGCCTTCCGGGTGGAGGACGACACCGGTGCCCCCATCGGCATCGTCACCCTGTTCGCCGACACCCCGGAACAGCAGCGGGTCCGCCGGCGGCTCGACGTGCTGCACGCGGCCGCCGACCGCATCGGCGGCTCCCTCGACGTCATCCGCACCGTACGCGACCTGATGGACGTACTGGTCCCGGACCTGGGGGACGTGGGCTGGGCCGAACTGACCGACGCCGTGCTCGGCGCCGACGAACCCGCGTGCTCCACCGGCGGGGAGGACCCGCGTCTGCGCCGCGTCGTCGTGGTCCCCGAGGACGGCAGCGGCGGCACCGGCGCCCTCTTCCAGCCCGGCGATCCGGTCCCGCCGCTGCCGTGCACGGCCGAGCTGGGCGAGATCAAGCGCGGCCGGCCCGTCCTGCTGGACCCCGACACCGTGGCGGGCGTCCTCGGCGACCCCGCGTCGCCGCACCGTTTCGTACCGGAGCACGGCCATTCCGGCCTGTGGGCTCCGCTGTACGCGCGCGGACTGGTGCTGGGCTCCGTCTCCGTGTGGCGCACCGGGGAACGCGAGCCCTTCGAGCCGGAGGACGGCGACCTGCTGGCGGAGATCGCCTCACGGGCCGCGCTCGGCGTCGACAACGCCCGCCGCTACACCCGCGAACGCCGCACGGCGCTGACCCTCCAGCGGCGGCTGCTGCCCCCGGCCACCACCAGGAGCCCGGCGGCCGAGACCGCGGGCATCTACCTGCCCGCGGGCGGCGGCGCAGAGATCAGCGGCGACTGGTACGACGTGATCCCGCTCCCCTCCTTCCGGGTCGCCCTGGTCGCCGGGGACGTGGCCGGGCACGGCCTGAACGCGACCGCCGCCATGGGTGCCCTGCGCACCGCCGTCCGCACCCTCGCCGACCTGGAACTCGACCCCTCAGAACTCCTCACCCACCTCGACGATCTGGTACGCCGGCTCGGCCAGGACTCCGACTGGGGCAACCCGGACGGTGCCACCTGCCTGTACGTCGTCTACGACCCCGTCGCCCGCCGCTGTGCCGCCGCCGGGGCCGGCCACCCGCCCCCCGTCGAGGTCCGCCCCGACGGAACCTCCCGAGTGCTCCGCTTCACGCCGGGACCGCCGCTCGGGGTGGGTGGCATGCCCTTCGAGACCGTCACCACCGACCTGGCCCCCGACAGCGTCCTCGCCCTCTACACCAACGGGCTCCTGGAGCAGTACGACGGCGATCTGGACGCGGGCCTGCGCTGGCTCACCCGTCGGCTCGCCACCTCGTGCGGCCACGGCCGGAGCGTGGCGGACGCCGGCCGTCTGCTCAAGGCCGACCTCAGCGAGAACCCGCCCCGCGACGACATCGCGCTGCTGCTGGCCCGCACCCGCGCCATCCCCTCCGAGTCCATCGCGAGCTGGGAATTCGGCGCCGACGAGACCGTCGTGGCCGACGCCCGGCGGGCCGTCAGGGAGCGACTCGGCGCCTGGGGGCTGGAGGAGCTGGCCTTCACCACCGAACTGATCGTCAGCGAACTGGTCACCAACGCCGTGCGCTACGCCGGAGCCCCCGTGGGACTCCGGCTGATCCGCGACGACGTACTGGTCTGCGAGGTCACCGACCCCAGCAACACCCAGCCCCGGCTGCGGCGGGCGGTCTGGAGCGACGAGGGCGGCCGGGGCCTCTTCCTCGTCGCCCAGCTCTGCACCCGCTGGGGCAGCCGCTACGGCCCGACCGGCAAGACCATCTGGACCGAACAGCCCCTGATGCCAGGGGAAGTGGACTTCGAGGCACTGGCGTAGTGCGGAAGGACACGGCTCCGGCGACGGCCTGGTCCAGGTCACGGGACGAGACCCTGCCCCAGGGCGCGGACGCTGTGGACCGCTTCAACCGGGTACCGGTACCGGTACCGGTACCGGGGACCGTATTCCGAGCCACTGGTCGGCGCCCCAGGCCCGGAACCGCTCCACTTCGGTGAACGCCGCACGGTCCCGGGGCCCGGCCTCCCGTAGTACGAGGCGGGCGGTCCTGAGCGGGGCGGGCGGCCCGGCAACGGGTCCGAGATCCATCATGCCGGCCAGCAAATCAGCGGTTTCGGCAGCGATCAAGACTCGCGGACCTCCCGACCGCTCAGTCCAGGGACACGTTCTTCGTCTCCGGGGCCCACGCCAGCGACGCGGCCAGGCCGACCGCCAGGACGAGGGTCAGCGCGAGCATCGTGGGGGAGAACCCGGCGTGTTCGAGGCTGAGCGGCAGCAGGAACGTGCCGATAGCGGAGCCGATACGGCTCATGCCGTTCAGCAGGCCGACGCCGGAGCTGCGCAGGTCGGTCGGGAACAGCTCGGCCGGGTAGACCTGGTCGAGGTTGACGGCCGCCGACATGGTGAACGTGAACACCAGGAACAGCGGGAAGAGCAGGCCCTTCGGCGCGCCGGGCCAGACCGCCATGGGAGCGAGCGCGGCGATCAGCACGACGAACGACCAGATCGTCAGCCCGCGCCGGCTCATCTTCGCCACGAACCACAGGCCCGCCACACTGCCGCCCAGCAGGAACAGGTTCAGTACGCCGTCGCTGGTGGTGTCCTCCTCGCCGACCCCGATCCTGGCCAGGACCAGCGGCAGGAAGGTGTAGATGGCGAAGTACGGCACCACCTGGGCGTTGTAGAAGATGACGCCGAACGCCGTGCGCCGCCAGTACGCGCGGCCGAACAGGTCGCGGTAGCGCGCCGTCGGCTTCTCGGCGGCGGTGTGGGCGATCCGCGCCAGCGACGCGAGCGCGTCCTCGTCGCCGCCGAGGCGGCGCACCACGGCCCGCGCCTGGTCTACGCGCCCGCGGGCGAGGAGCCAGCGCGGCGATTCGGGCACACCGAGCCGCAGCAGCACCACGGCGAGCGCGGGCACGCTGCTGGAGGCGAGCAGCCAGCGCCACGCCTCGCCCCCGAGTCCGACGACCCAGTTGCCGAGGAAGAACGCGACGACGTAGCCCACCGTCCACATGACGGTCAGGGAGGCGAGCAGACCGCCCCGGTAGCGGCGCGGCACGAACTCGGCGACGAGGGTCGGGCCCAGCGCGTAGTCGGCGCCGATCCCGATGCCGATCAGCAGTCGCAGTACGAACAACTGTGCGGGACCGGTCACGAAGAACTCGGCCGCCGACGCGACCGCGATGAGCAGGAAGTTGTACGTGTAGAGGCGCTGGCGGCCGATCCGGTCGGCGGCCCAGCCGATGACGACGCTGCCGAGGAAGATGCCGATCAGCGCCGCCGCGCCGAGCAGGCCCTCCCACACCGAGCCGAATCCCAGCTGGCCGGCGATCACCGGCAGGGCGATGCTGATGATGCCGAGTTCGTAGCCGTCGGAGTAGTTGGCGCAGAACGTCAGCGCCGTGATCCGTAGGTGGAAGCGGTTGAGCGGGGTGTCGTCGAACGCGGTGGCCGCCTCGCCGCTCCCGGAGGGGCCGGGGTTGTCACTGCCGGAGGAAGAGGTCCTGATCTGCGGCATGGTCTTCGAAACCTTCCACTCGTTGCCTGGCCGAGGCGCCGGCCGCTTCAGCCATCGCCTCCACCGCGCCGAGACGAGCCGGTCCATGATCAGAAGCGTGTGCAGGCCCAGAGCCCTGGTGGTCGCCCGACACACTGGCCGAGCCGGTCAGCAGCCGGACATCCGGATGGATCTTGGTGGCAAGGTAGGCGAACGAGGCGGCCCGCGCGGCCGACACGCGATACCCCACGACGACCAGCGGCACGGACGCCAGCAGCCGCCCGGCGACGGCGCGCAGCCGGGTCTCGTCGGCGAGCTGGGCGCGCAGCGCGGCGAGGTTGCGCAGATCGGCGTCCACGGCGGCCTGGAACTTGTTGCCACCGCGCGCGATCACCGGCTCGGTCGTCGCGCTGCGCGGACGACGCCGGGACTCCGCGTACCCGTAGAAGCCGAGCAGCGCGACGAAACGGGTCATCGACCTTCCCGCTGTTCTTGCCAGCGTGATGAATCAAGAGTTACATGCTATTCACAGAGTGAATGAAATACTGTCAAGAGGGTGGCGATGACAGACTCCAGCCGCATCCTGATCAGCGGCGCCGGACTGAAGTGCGCCGACGTCGTCCGCGTGGCGCGCCGCAGCGCCTGGCCGAAGCTGGCGCCCGAAGCGCTGACCAGGGCGGCACAGAGTTACGAACTCGCCGTGGAACTGGGTGCCAAGGGCGCGGTCTACGGCAGGACGACCGGCGTCGGCGCCAACCGCCACATCGTCGTGGACCCCGATGGCGCCGACCTGCACGGGCTGCGTCTGCTGCGCAGCCACGCCGGCGGCACCGGCGCCCCGCTGCCCGACGACGCGGTACGCGCCGTCATGGCCGTCCGCCTCAACCAGCTCGCCGCCGCGGGCAGCGGGGTGCACCCCCGGCTGCTCCGGGCGCTGGAGCAGGCCCTGCGGGTCGGAGCGCTGCCCCTCGTGCACACCCGTGGCGCGATCGGCACCGGTGACCTCACCGCGCTGGCCGAGATCGCGCTGACCCTCGCCGGTGAACTGCCCTGGGAGTCCGGGGGGATCGACCCGGTCGCGATCAGCCCCGGCGACGCGCTCGCGTTCATCTCCAGCAACGCCGCCACCCTCGCCGAGGCCGTACTCGCCTGGCACGACCTGTCCCGGCTGCTCGCGGCGAGCCATGTGGTGACCGCGCTGACCTTCTGCGCACTGGGCGGCTCCGCCGAGGCGTACGACGAGCGCGTACACGCCTCACGGCCGCACCCCGGCGCCGTGCGGTGCGCGGCCGAACTGCGACGTCTGCTCACCGAGGGCGGCGATCTGCCGCCCGGACGGCGCCTCCAGGACCCCTTCGGCCTCCGGGCCTTCCCTCAGGTGCAGGGCCCCGCGCTGGAGGCCGCCGCCCATGTGGAACAGGTGCTGGAAGTCGACCTGAACGCGGCGGCGGAGAACCCGCTCATCGACGCCGAGACCCAACAGGCCTACCACCACGGCCAGTTCTCCACGGCTCCGGTCGCGCTGGCCTTCGACTACCTGCGGGCCGCGCTCCACCACACCGCCGAGCTGTCCGCCGCCCGCCTCAGCGACCTCGTGGAACCGGACCTCAGCGGTCTCCCGCCCTTCCTTGCCGAGGGCCCCGCGGGCAGCTCCGGCATCATGATCCTCGAATACGTCGCCCACGACGCCCTCGGCACCCTGCGCCATGCCGCCTCGCCGGTCACCCTGGGCACCGCGGTCATCTCCCGCGGCCTGGAGGACCACGCCAGCTTCTCCACCCACGCGGTCCGCAGCACGGTCGCGGCGACGGCGGCGTACCGCACGGTGCTGGCCTGCGAACTGCTGGGCGCGGTAAGGGCGTTGCGGATGTCCGACACGGTGCTCCCCGACACCCCGCTCCGCCAGGCGTTCGCCCTGGCATCGGCTGGGCTGCCGCATGTGACGGAGGACCATCCGCTGAGCGCGGAGATCCAGCAGGCCGAACGGCTGCTGGACCGGCTGGCGGTGCTGTAGGGCAAGGGTGGGTCGGTGCCCCTGGAGTCGGCCACTCCGACACTCGGGGCAGCTCCGGCGCGGAGCTGCCCTGAGGAGGGTGTCAGTCCTGGTCGGCGCCGGTCAGGGCGTCGGTGACCATACGGGTGGCGAAGTCACGGTCGTCGGACATGCGGTTGATGTGCTCGGCGAGCAGCACGGCCGTCCCCTCCAGGGGATTCATCTCGGCATCGGTCCAACGACCGTACTGCGCGCGCCACAGACTCGGGCTCAGGCCGAGGCCGGAGGAGATGAGCAGGCCGGCCATGATGGGGATGACCTCGGGACGGAAGGTCTTGGGCATCCTCCGCATCGTGCTCACCAGGGCGGGCACCACGGACTCGAGGACATCCTGGTCGTGCGCCTCGCAGGCCAGACGAAGCCACTTCATGAACAGGTAGATGAGTGTGCAGGTTCCGTCCAGCAGCGCGTCGAGTCCCGTGGGGCCCAGGGACGCGGCGAACTGGTCGAGCAGCCGCTGATACTCGGGGTCGACCTCGGACTTGTCGTCGTAGATGGCCTGGAGCCGAGAGTCGATCATCAGCAGCGCCGCACCCACATCGCCGACCGGCGCTTCCGAGGGATCGCAGGGTGATGACACGGCACTCCTCTCACGGGGCCGCGGCGGGCCGCGCGGCATGCACTCACCGTAGACCGCCGATCGCGCGGGGGGTGAGGAAACCTGATGAATCACCTTTTCGGGTAAGGCTCATGGCGGGGTGGGGTACTTCGGCGGTCGTGCTCGTCCTCCCAGACCATGAGAAGCGCTTGAGGATCGGCGCCGCGCGCCCGCGCGTAGGACGACGATGAAGCGGCGACTGGGAAAGCGCTGCCTGGCGAGGATGCCTCACCAAGTCGCTACGACTTCCCCTTCTTCTTCAGTGCCGAAGGCTTGTGTACCGCCCTCTTGCCGGTCTCGTCGCTGCTGACCTCGTACTGGGGGTCGTCCGGGGAGGCGTCGACCGTGCGCCCGGCTGCCTCGGTGCGGCTGGTGATCTTCTTCTCGACCTTGCCCGTGGTCTCGGTGCCGTGGGTGCTCCAGGCGACCTCGTCACCCTTGGCGGGGCGGTCCTTGGCGGAGTCGTTCATGGGGGCTCCTTGCTGAAGGTGTTCCTACCACCCTGGCCGGGCGCCGGGCCGTTCGCACCTGGGCGCGGGGCCGGTCGGACCTTCTGGGGTACACGGTGGGGCGCAGGACCGTGGCCGATCGAGGAAGGCAGTGGGGATGTACAGCGTGCGCGAGATCATGAGCGGGAGTCCCACGACGGTGGACGGCCGGGAGTCGGTGACGTCCGTGGCGCGGACGATGCGTGACGACGGGGTCGATGTCGTGCTCGTGGTGGAGGGCGGCAGTCTGCGGGGACTGGTCAGCGATCACGACCTCGTCGTACGCGCGCTCGCGGACGCGGCCGACGCCGACGAGATGACCGTGGGCGAGCTGGTGCACGGGGGTTTCGTGACCGTGGACATCGACGACGGTCTCAGCACCGTCGCCCGGCTGATGGAGGAGAACTCGGTCCGGCAGGTCGCCGTCATCGAGAGCGGGTCACCGGTGGGCGTCGTGAACGCCGGCGACCCCCGTCTCCAGGGCCGCCCCGGCCGCATCGACTCACCCACCCCGGAGCGCCGGCCGCGCACCCTCGTGGACCGGTACGGCCACCCGGGTCGCCGTCCGGCTGACGGCACCCGTGCCGGTACCCCTTGTCTACGCGCCCGTGGTCGGCTGGGCCCTGCACCGGCTCACCCGCGTCCGACCTCAGCTCCCGCCCCGGACCCGCGCCGCCCGCCGGTGCACGGCGCGCGACTTCAGCGCCCGCGCCGGACCTGCGCCGCCCGCCGGGCCTCGGCGAGCTTGCGCGCCTCGCTCGTCTTGCGGGACGGCCGGCCGCCGGACGCGTCCTTGGTGGAGCCCATGCCGCGGAAGGGCGCGTTGGTGTTCTTGGGACGTGTCGACGGACCGCCGTCGAGCGGGGTGCCGGAGGGCTTGCGGGCGCCGGTGATCCGGGTCAGGGCCGCCTCACCCGAGCGCACCTTGGTGACCGTCGGCTCGATGCCGGCCTCCGCCGTCACCTTGCTCAGCTCCCGCCGCTGCCCCGACAGCACCAGCGTGACGACGCTGCCCGAGTCGCCGCCCCGGGCGGTGCGGCCCGCGCGGTGGAGATAGTCCTTGGCGTCGGCGGGCGGGTCGACGTTGACCACCAGGTCGAGGTCGTCGATGTGCAGTCCGCGCGCCGCGACGTTGGTCGCCACGAGCGCGGTGATCTGCCCGTCCTTGAACTGCGCGAGGGTCCGCGTGCGCTGCGGCTGGGACTTGCCGCTGTGCAGCGCCGCCGCGTGCACCCCGCTGCCCCGCAGATGCCGGGTGAGCTGGTCGACGCCGTGCTTGGTGTCCAGGAACAGCAGGACGCGGCCGTCGCGCGCGGCGATCTCCGTCGTCACGGCGTACCGGTCCGGTCCGTGCACGAGCAGGACGTGGTGGTCCATCGCCGTGACGGCGCCCGCGGCCGGGTCGACCGAGTGGGACGCCGGGTCCTTGAGGTGGTCGCGGACCAGGTCGGCCACATCGCGGTCCAGCGTCGCGGAGAACAGCATGCGCTGACCGTCCGGCCGTACCTGCTCCAGCGCCTCGGTGACCTGCGGCAGGAAGCCCAGGTCGCACATCTGGTCGGCTTCGTCCAGGACGGTGACGCGGACCCGGTCCAGGCGGCACGCCTTGCGCTCGATGAGGTCGTGCAGTCGGCCGGGAGTGGCCACGACGACCTCGGCGCCGTCGCGCAGCGCCGCGATCTGCCGGCCGATCGACACGCCACCGACGACCGCCGCCATGCGCAGCCCCAGTGCGTCGGCGTACGGGGTGAGCGCCTCGCAGACCTGCTGGGCCAGCTCGCGGGTGGGCACCAGGATCAGGGCCAGCGGCTGCTTCGGCTCCGCCCGGCGCCCCGCCGTACGGGCCAGCAGCGGGAGGCCGAAGGCGAGCGTCTTGCCGGAGCCGGTGCGGGCCCGCCCGAGGACGTCGCGTCCGGCGAGCGCGTCGGGGATCGTGGCCGCCTGGATCGGGAAGGGCTCGCGCACGTCCAGCTCGGCGAGCTTGCGCCGCACGGCGGGCGGGAGGTCCAGCTCGGCGAAGGTGACGGCCGAGTGCTGGGGCTCGGCGGGGTCCGGGTGGTTCATGACAAGCCTTCCGCAAGAGGGGACGTACCGAGGAAGGCCCGGTAGGACGAGGCACGGCGACCGGACGGGCGGGGTCGGCGACCGTCACCACCGTGCAAAAGTTTCACGTTAACACAAGGGGCCCACCACGGGCCGGTCGGGCCGGTGACCCGGGCCGCTCGGGCAGGAGCGGTTCGGGGGCGCACGGCATAGTGGTATGAGCTGATGCAAAAGACGCGGCCCGTGTGCTCGCATCGGGCCGGTCGACGGGAAGGCGACAGGTATGGGTGCCAAGGACCTGTGGGACCCGGGGCCCGGCCCGGCGGGGGACCGGGCGGTCAGGGTGGCCGGCGGCCTGCTCGACCTGCTGCATGCCTCCGCCGTGGTCATGGACGCCGAGGGCCGCGTCGTCCTGTGGAGCCCCGAGGCCGAGCAGCTGTTCGGGTACGACGCGGCCGAGGCCCTCGGCCGGTTGGTCGAGGAGCTGCTGGCGCTGCCCGAAGACGCCCGGCGCATTCATGAGCTGTTCGAGCAGACGCGGGTCGGCACCACCGTCGCGGGGGTCTTCCGGGCCCGGTGCAAGGATGGTTCGACCCGTTCGGTCGAATACCGCAAAGGCCGTCTGCACGACCCGGACGGGAACGTGCTCGGGCTGGCACTCGTCGCCGACGTGGACACCATCCGCCGGGTGGAGAGCGACCTCGCCCTGTCCGAGCTGGTGATCAACCAGTCGCCCGTCGGGCTCGCCGTGTTCGACACCGAGCTGCGCTGGATGCGCATCAACGCCGCGCTGACCAGGGCCAACGGGGCGACCGAGGAGGAGGTCGTCGGGCGGCGGCTTGAGGACACCCTGCCGGGGGTGGACACGGAGGCGATCGAGACCGCGATGCGGCATGTGCTGCGCACCGGCGAGCCGATCCTCGACCAGCGCACGATCGGCCGCGTCCCGGCCGACCCGGACCACGACCACGCCTGGTCGGAGTCGTACTACCGGATCGAGGACCGGCACGGACAGGTGCTGGGGGTCGCGGTGTCCGTCGTGGACGTCACCGCGCGTCACCTCGCCGCCGCCGAGGTCGCGGCCGCGCACCGGCACCTGGCCACCCTCTCCGAGGCCAGCGCCGACATCGGCAGCACGCTCGACCTGCGGCAGACCGCGCGGGAGCTGGCCGAGGCCGTCGTGCCCCGGTTCGCCGACCTGGCCACCGTCGACCTGCTGGAGTCCGTCGCCACCGGCCGGCGGACCGTCGCCGGCGAGCACGCCCGGTTCGACACCCTCGCCGTCGCCCCCGCCGACCTGGACGACGCTCTGGGCGGGGCCGCGCTCTGGGACGATCTGGCGACCGAGGAGCGGCCGCCGATGATACGCGGCAGTGTCCGTGCGGGTACCCCGGCCATGATCTCCCGCGTGGACGGTGCCGCACTGCGCCGGATCGGCGGCGACGAGCAGGCCGTCGCCGCGCTCCGCAAGGCGGGTGTGCGCAGCTACCTCGTGGCGCCGCTGGTCGCGCGCGGCACCGTGCTCGGCGTGCTCAGCCTGTACCGCACGGGCAACACCCGCCCCTTCGACAGCCGTGACCTGCAGATGGTCTGCGAGATCGTCGGGCGGGCCGCCATCAGCGTGGACAACGCCCTGCTGTACGGCCGTGAGCGGGACACCGCGCTCACCCTCCAGCGCAGCCTGCTCCCGCAGACCCCGCCCGAGCAGCCCGAGGGCCTGGAGATCGCCGTCGGCTACCGTCCCGCGGGCAGCGGCACCGAGGTCGGCGGCGACTGGTACGACGTGCTGCCGCTCAGCGACGGCAAGGTGGGCCTGGTGGTCGGCGACGTGATGGGCAGCGGCGTCCGGGCCGCCGCCATCATGGGCCAACTGCGGACCACGACAAGGGCGTTGGCCAAGCTCGACCTGCCGCCCGCCGAACTGCTCGCGCATCTGGACGAGACCGCGGCCACGCTCAGCGAGTCCTTCGCCACCTGCGTCTACGCGGTCTGCGACCCCAAGCGCGGTACCTGCACGTTCTCCTGCGCGGGCCACCTCCCGCCGGTAGTCGTCGAGCCGGGTCACGAGGCCACGCTCCTCACCCTCCCCACCGCAGCACCCCTGGGTGTCGGCGGAGTACCTTTCGGCACGCTGGACGTCGACCTGCCCGAGGGCTCCCTGCTGGCCCTCTACACCGACGGCCTGGTCGAGACCAGGTACGACGCCATCGACGTGGGGCTGCACTCCCTCTGCCGGGCCCTGGAAGGCGCGACCGGCTCGCTGCGGCAGACCCGCGACATGCTCCTCGACACGGTCGACCAGTCCTCGGCCGACGATGTGGCACTGCTGCTCGCGCGGTTCGGCGGGGCGTAACGGGGACTGGCCTCCAACAGCTTCACCGACAGCCTGTGAGTGACATTTCCCGGGCCGCGACGGGATCACCGGCCGGCGTGCTGCCCTGACAGCTCTGCCCCGACGGCTCTGCCCCGGTCGCACGCTCCACCCGGCGACACGGCTCTGACCAGGCACATGCGTGAAGCCGGACGGCGAGCCGCCGGTCGGTGTCCCCGTCCGTATCGGCAACGAGAGCCCGCGCACCCGCACCGAGGGCCGTTTCTCCTCCCCGACGGGCCCAGCAGGAGCAGCGCCAGTCCCACCGCGACCGGTCACTCCCGGCTGTCGTTCTCGGAGGCCGAGTTGGGTAGCTTGGGGAGCTGAGCGGGCGAAGCGGAAAAGAGGTGCCCCGTGAGGATCTCCGTCTCCTCCGACATGGACGAACCGGTGGCCAGGCTCCTGGTGGCCGAGCTGCGCGAGCGGGGCCACGACGTGCGCGAGTACGGCGCGCTGCGGGCCGGCGCCGACCCGCGGTGGGCGGTGTGCTCGGAGGCCGCCGCGCGGGACGTGGCCGGGGGCGCCGCCGAGCAGGCGGTCGTCTGCTGCTGGACCGGCACCGGCGCCTCGATCGCCGCGAACAAGGTGCCGGGGGTACGTGCCGCGCTCTGCGCGGACGCCGCGACAGCGGACGGTGCGCGCCGCTGGAACGACGCCAACGTCCTCGCCCTCAGTCTGCGGCTCACCTCGCAACCGCTGCTGAGGGAGATCCTCGACGCCTGGTTCGCGGCCGCGCCGAGCCAGGACAAGGAGGACCGCCACAACCTGGCCCACGTCGAAGCCCTCGACGCACGGCCACGCTGAGGCGGTCCCCGGTGCCGGGGTGCCGGGTCAGTGGGCGCCTGGGCCGCCCCCGCCGAAGGAGCCGCTCGACCCCCTGCTCCAGCGCGGACGGTCCTTGTTCTCGCTGGTCCTGGTGCCCATGTTGGTCAGTTCGTAGGGGGTGAGCGCACGCCCGCCCTTGGGGATGCGCGGGATCTCGTCCGGCTCCCGGTTCTCCTGCACCTCCCGGGTCCGTCCCTCCGGGGGAAGGTGCGGCTGTTCCTCGGCGCTGGGGCGCAGCGGCTCCCTGTCCTTGATCCGCTCGTTGATCCAGAAGCCGCCGCCCAGCAGTGCCAGCACGCCGACGGCCACGACGAAGAGCACCAGGCTGATCAGCCCGCTCGGTGCCGCCAACTGCGTCATCGCGATGTCCATAGCAGTGGAGTACCCCGCACAAAAGGTGCGAACCGGACGCTCAGGGTGGTTGTCCGGGTACCGTGAGTCTCTGAGAGGTCGCCGCGCCCACCGGGCCGACGCCCGCGCGTTTACGCCGCCGCACCACGGCTACCCGCCCCGTGTGACACCTCCGCACCCCTCACGAGAGCAGCTCTACCGATTCCTGGAGGACCGGTTCGCCTGCGCCCAGGCGTGCTCCGACTGCGCGCGGGCCTGCGCGGTGCGCGCCAGCCTCGTCGGCAGTTACGGCACCGCCGGGCAGGAGCGCGCCCGCCGCCTCGGCATCATGTGCGCCGAGGTGTGCGACACCACCTGCCGCGCGCTGTCCGAGGAGGGCCGCGCGGACGGCGAGGGCACCGAGGCCGAGATCAGGCTCCAGCTGGAGTGGTGCCGCTCGCTCTGCGCCGAGGCGGCCGAGGCGTTCGACGGCCAGCCCGGCGCGGAGAACGCCGCCACCGCCTGCCGTACCTGCGCCCAGGCGTGCGTGGACTTCATGGCGGCCCTCTCCTGACCCTGTCCCCGCGCGCCGCACGGCGTAGCCATGCGG
>NZ_JBHXLV010000124.1:0-19423 GCF_042721685.1 Streptomyces sp. NPDC058459
AGCCGTCGATGGAGTCGACACCGAAGATGACCTTGCCGAGGAAGCCGCCCAGCAGGCCGCCCGCTATGCCGATCAGGATCGTGATGATGACCCCGCCCGGGTCCTTCCCCGGCGTGATCGCTTTAGCGATGAACCCGGCGATCAGGCCGATGAGAATCCACGCGATGATGCCCATGACACGTCTCCTAGCTGGTCCCATAAAGGTTTCGTCAACACGACGTATGCGCGTTGAGGCGACTGCCAAACCTCGCAGGTGGCCGGAATCTATCGCCTCGGCTACAGACCGGGTCCTACGTGCTGTCTGCGCAGGGCGGCCGGCGGTGTCAGCGGGGTGATCGCCGCCTCCAGGGCCGCCGGGCGCGGGTTCCCGGCGGTCGGTTCGACATTGATGATTGATGAGCACAGCGTCGAGCCCGGCGTGCGGTGTTGGGCTCAACGAGGCGTGGAACGTGGTGACCGGCCCGATCACCTCCGAACCGGGCGGCATGTTCAGCGGGAGGTAGGCCGCATGCAGAGCGGCGCTGGCCGAGGAGAACGACAGTCGATCCCGCGGGCCCAGGACGTTCCCGATCCGCTGCTCCAGTTCCCCGATCACGCCGGAGCCGTCCGCCACTGACAGCGCCCCACCCGTGAGCGCAGTCCCCGAGCGCCGCCGCGATCCGCTCGCGCTGCGCACCCGGCTCGGACGGTCCGGAACAGTGCGGCATGGCGTCGTCCGACTCCCGTGCGACGGCCCCCGGTAGGCGGTCGAACGCGTCATGACGGGTGACGGCTACGGCTCAGATGGTGGCCGGCCACGTAGCGTCCGGTCTTATGACTCTCCGCGACGCGACATCGGCGGACGCCGGGTCGGCGTCCGCGCCCCCATGGCCAGATCATCACCCCGTCCCGACCGCGTCATCCAGCGCGAGGACCAGCCGCCACGCCGGCGGGATCTTCGGCGAACACCCGTCTGACCACTTCGGGCGCACCTGTACGGCAGCAGGAAAAGAACACGAGTTCATCCGGATCTCGCCCCGCATCCGTCGGAAGATCCGTTGGCCTGAACATCTCTTGTGACTCAAGCCGTGGCGCACTAGATTCAAAACGAATGATCACGAGGAGGCCGCAGTTGTTGCATGTCGCTTTAGTGAACATGCCATTCGCCGACTGGAATCGTCCGTCATTCGCCCTGGGGCAGTTGTCAACTCTCGTTCACCGGGAGTTCAACGACCGGGCGCGAGCGCACGTGTGCTATCTCAACCAGGATATGGCCGAGTTCTTCGGGGCACGACTGTACGAGGCCCTCTCCGTGAGTCACGATCATGTGGATACAGGGATCGGGGACTGGCTGTTCCGGCACATCGCTTTTCCGGGCGAGGCCGACACTGCCGCCGAGTACTTTCAGCGCTACTACCGGGGTACCCGGTGGGCCGGCTTCCGTGAGCAGATCCTGTCGGCGCGGGACGGACTGCGGGAGTTCTGCGAGGAACTGATTGGCCGTCACCGGCTCGACGAGGCCGACATCGTGGGGTTCAGCTCGATGTTCGCCCAGCATGTGCCGAGTATCGCCCTGGCGCGGCTGATCAAGGAGCGCAGCCCCCAGACGCTCGTCGTGCTCGGTGGGGCGAACTGCGAGGCGCCCATGGGCTCCGTGGTCGCCGAGCATGTGCAGGCCGTCGACTTCGTTTTCTCCGGACCCGCACTGAACACTTTTGGCGAGTTCCTGCGGAGTGTCCTCGACGAGGATCTGGAGCGCGCCGACTCCGTTCCAGGAATCCTTTCCGAGCGGAACTGCCGAGACCCGCGCTTCCGTAAGGCCATCGGCGCGGAACGCGACATCGACGACTTCTTCCTACCCGACTACGACAGTTTCTTCGAGGCGCTGGAGGGCCATCCGGAACTGCGGCGCACGGGTACCAGCAAACCCATGCTGTTCTTCGAGACGTCCCGTGGCTGCTGGTGGGGACAGCGTTCGCACTGTACCTTCTGCGGGCTGAACGGTGAAAGCATGGCGTTTCGGGCCATGTCTCCGGACCTGGCAGTCAAGCAGTTCGAGTGGCTATTCGGATTCGCGCCTGCCTACACCTCGCTCTTCTGCACGGACAATGTGATGCCACGCAATTACTCGCGTGAGGTCTTCCCTCGACTCGACCCGCCACCGGGGGCCGAGATCTTCTACGAGGTCAAGCTCCCCCTGAGCCGTCAGGATCTGCGCGCCATGACGGACGCGGGCGTCACCGTCGTCCAGCCCGGCATCGAGGCGCTGTCCTCCTCGACGCTCAAACTGATGGGCAAGGGCACGACCGCGTTCCAGAACCTGCAGTTCCTCAAGAACTGCGAGGAGTTCGGGATCAAGCCCGAGTGGAACCTGCTGATCGGCTTCCCCGGCGAGGACCCGACGGTCTACCGCAAGTACGCCGAGGAACTTGGCGACTTCGTGCACCTGATGCCGCCGCACGGCGTGTACATGGTGCGCTTCGACCGCTTCAGTCCCTACTTCAAGCGGAGCGACGAGTACGGGCTCGTCCTGAAGCCAGTGGACTATTACTCCCTCACGTATCCCTTCGACGAGTCAGCGCTGTCCGATCTCGCGTACTTCTTCGCCGACCAGAACCTGGCGCCGTACATGCTCGACGCGGTCGAGTGGCACGATGAGTTGAGCGGGCTGGTCAGCCAGTGGCGTGCAGCCTGGT
This sequence comes from Streptomyces sp. NPDC058459, assembly GCF_042721685.1. Lineage (NCBI taxonomy): Bacteria > Bacillati > Actinomycetota > Actinomycetes > Kitasatosporales > Streptomycetaceae > Streptomyces > Streptomyces sp. NPDC058459. Next base: position 2,676 of record NZ_JBHXLV010000124.1, read on the forward strand.
ACGAGGAGGACGGAGCGGCCCGTCGCGAGCTGCGGCTGGTCGCCGATGACGGCGGCCGGCTCACGGTCCGTGATTCCCGATCCGGGGCTCTCCGGACGCACCCGGTCGACTCGGTGACTGGCCGGCTGCTGCGCCGACTGTCCTCGCCGGCCAGACCCGAGCAGCTGGCCCGGGACTGGCCGGAGGGGCCGGACGATCTGCGGCAACGCCTGGACACCCTGACCGAACAGCGGTTCCTCTTCGCGGAGCACGGCCGGGTGATGAGCCTGGTGCTGACCGGAGCGGACGGTGTGATCGAGGAACCCGCGCGGGAGGAGCACACCACGGCCGGCGTCCGGCGGCTGCTGCCGCTGTTGTCGGAGGCACCGCGATGACGGTCGAGACCACCCCGATGCTCCCGCTGGTCCTTGAGGGACACGGCGAGCCGGCCGTCCGACGGCTGTGCGCCCGGAGGGAGGAACTCCGGGCCGCGCTGCGCGAACGCGGTGCGCTGCTGCTGCGCGGCTTCGACATCGGGGGAGCCGACGGCTTCGCGGACATCGTCCGCGCGCTCTCCGGCGAGCCGCTGCCGTACACCGAGCGTTCCTCCCCCCGGAGTGTGATCAAGGGGAACGTCTACACGTCCACCGACTACCCCCCTGGTGAAGAGATCTTCCTGCACAACGAGAATTCGTACCAGGCGAGTTGGCCGCTGACCCTGTTCTTCCACTGTGTGCGCCCGCCGCTGACCCGGGGCGCCACGCCGCTGGCCGACACCCGGCGGGTGCTGGCCGCCGTCGACGACGAGGTGCGCCGGGAGTTCGACCGGCGCGGCTGGACAGTCGTACGCAACTACGGCGACCTGGTCGGCCTGCCGTGGCAGGAGGCGTTCGCCACCGAGGACCGCGCGGCGGTCGAGCGGTACTGCCGGGAGCGGGACATCGAGGCACAGTGGCTGCCCGGCGGCGGGCTGCGCACCCGGGTGGTACGGGAGGTCGTGCACCGGCATCCGGTGACCGGCGAACCGGTGTGGTTCAACCACGCGACGGTCTTCCACGTCACGACGCTGCCGGAGTCAGCCCGGCTCGGGCTGCTGGAGATGCTGGGCGAGGAGAATCTGCCCAGCCAGACCTACTACGGCGACGGCGGACCGATCCCGGACGCCGTCATGGACCATCTCCGGGCCTGCTACCGGGCCGCGGCGACCCGCTTCGACTACCGTGCGGACGACGTCCTGGTGATCGACAACATGCTGGTCTCGCACGGCCGCGAGCCGTTCACGGGGCCCCGCCGGATCGCGGTCGCCATGGCGGAGCCGTACACCCCCGACCGCTAGCCCCAGGACGGAAGACCTCGCATGTTCGCGCGTTCACTCTGGTCCGACCGGGACTTCTCCGTCTTCTGGGCGGTCCAGGCGCTGTCCGAGGTCGGCAACGCCTTCTCTCTGGTGGCGCTTCCGCTGCTGGTGCTGCACACCACCGGGTCGGCGGCGCAGATGGGCTTGCTCACGGCCGTCGCCGGCGCCACCTCGTTGCTCACCGGTATGGTCGGCGGTACCTGGGCCGACCGCTTCGACCGGCGGCGCCTGCTGATGCTGTGTGATGCCGCCCGGCTGGTGCTGTACGGCGCGATCCCGGTCTGCTGGGCCCTGAGCCCGCAGATCTGGCTGCTGTACGTGGTCATGGCGCTGGCCTCGGTCTTCGAGATGCTGTTCAAGATCACGTATGTCACCGCCGTGGCGAACCTCGTCGACAAGGAGCAGATCGTCGCGGCGAACGGCCGGCTGGAGGCGACGAACGCGGTCGCGTACATCGCCGGCCCGGCCCTGGCCGGTGTGGTGGCCGGATTCTTCGGGCCGACGGCCGCCGTCGCGATCAATGCGGGCAGCTTCGGGATCTCTCTGGTGGGCCTCGCGTTCATCAGGTTCAGGCCCATCGCGCGGCTGCCGGCCGACGAGGCCGAGAGCAACGCGGCTCGGGCCCAGGACCTGCGCTCCGGCTTCCGGGCCGGCGCCGCGTTCCTGTGGCGCACGCCGGTGCTGCGGGCGCTCACCGTGCTGCTGACCGTCACCACCTTCCTCAGCCTGGGCATGACCGACGTGTTCATCTACCACCTCCGGCACGGTCTGGGGCGGGACGAACGCACAGTGGGCTACGTCCTCGCGCTGGCCGGGCTCGGCACGTGCGCGGCCGCCGCCGCGACCGCCAGACTGCGCCGCTCCTGGGGGTTCGGCCCCTGCTGGCTCGGCGCGATGAGTCTCTGCTCGGTGTCGGTGCTGGTACTGGGCGAGACCGGGCGGGTGTCCGTGGCGGCCGTGACGATCTGTCTCTACTCCTTCGGCATGGCGCTGGCGGGCGTCTGCTCGATGTCCCTGCGCCAGCAGGTCACGCCCGACCATCTGCTCGGCCGGGTCACCTCCGCGTTCTGGACGATCCACGGCAGTCTCGCGCCCCTCGGCGCGGCTCTGCTCACCGCCCTGGTCGGCCGGCTGGGGGCACGCGGGCCGCTGACCGCGGTGGCGCTCGTCTTCCTGGCCGTGGTGGTGGGCGCCGCCTTTACCCCCATTCGACAGCGCCGGCCGGAGCAGACCGCCGTACCGCTCCCGCAGAGCCGGCCCACTCACGCGCGGCTGACACGAGAAGAGAGTCACGGGGATGACGCCGAAGCCCGACGATGACGACCGGCGGTACAAGGTCGTGGTCAACCATGAGGAGCAGTACTCCGTCTGGCCCGCCGACCGGGACAACCCGGCCGGATGGTCGGACGCGGGCAGGACCGGCTCGAAATCCGAATGTCTCGCTCATATCGAGGACGTGTGGACCGACATGCGTCCGCTGAGCCTGCGCCGTCGCCTGAGGGCAGGCGAACAGGACGCACCGGCCCGACTGAACGCAGAGGACGGACCGGTGGCGAAGGGCGCCGACCGGGCCGGCTGACGCCCAGTCCGTCACCGCACCCGCCGTACCGCGAACCAGGGAAGGCCATCGTGCACGACGACCCGGAAACACGACCGACGGCCCGCTCGGCAGGGGCGCCCCGACTGGCGCTCTCCCACGGCCAGAAGAGACTCTGGTACCTGGAGCAGATCGCCGTCGCTGGGCCCGTCCACCACGTGTCCGCCGCCACTTTGGTCGAAGGCCCGCTGGACGCCGGCCGGCTGGCGTCCGCCCTGCGAGAGTGTGTCTCCCGCCACGAGCTGCTCCGCAGTACCTTCGACGATCACGGGGACGGGCCGCGCCGTACCGTCCGCGCGACGGCCGACGTGCCGCTGCGGTACCTGGACATCGCGGGAGGATCCGCGCCGGGGACGGACGCCCGGGACGGATCCGTGCCAGAGGCGGAGCTGCAGGGTGTACTTGCCGAGGAGAGCGGCCGGCCCTTCGCCCTCGGCAGCGGGCCCGTGCTACGCGCCACCCTGGTGTACACCGGCGAGGAGCGGCATGTGCTGCTGCTCACAGCGCACCGCATCGTGGCCGACAGGGCGTCGCTCACTGTGCTGGAGCATGAACTTGCCTGCCGTTACGCGGCATTGGGCGAGGACCCGGCGCAGCTCCCGCTCTCGTACGCGGACCGGACGCCCCCGGAGCGGGAAATCCGGGATGAGGGGCTGCCGTACTGGAAGCGGCAGTTGTCGGGTCTCCCGCCGCTCGACCTGCCGGTCGACCGGATTCGGCCGAGGACACCGACTCACCGGGCGACGAGCCGCGGCCTGCTCCTCGACGCCCGGCACGCCGAGGCCCTGCGGCGACTCGCCCGCGAGGAGGGCGTGCCGGCGTGGACGGTGCCGGCGGTCGCCTTCACCGTGCTGCTGGCGCGCTGGACGGGTCAGCACGACGTGGTGTTCGGTACCCCCGTGGACCGTCGTCCGCCGGAGTCCACGCGGACAGCGTTCGGGCCGTACGAGGATCTGCTCCTGCTGCGGGTCGACCTGGCGGGCCGTCCCTCCCTACGAGAAGCGGTGCGGCGCGTCGCACGCACCCGGGAAGAAGCCGCGCGGCACGCTGATGTCCCCTTCGGGCGGCTCGTCCAACTTTTCGGTCACGAGCAGGACTTGAGCCGCCACCCGCTCTGCCGGGCGGTCTTCGACGTGAGGGGAGCCCGGCGTACGGGCTTCACCGCCGCGGGATGCACCACGTCCGCGCTCACCCTGGACGACGCGACCGTCCCCTGTGACCTGCGATGCACGGTGACCGATGGCGATGACGACCAGCGAAGCGGCCTCGCCGTCGAGTTGCGTCTCGCGTCCGACCTGTGGCTGCCGGAGTCGGCCGACCGCGTGGCGACCGCCTTACGCGCGCTGCTCACCGCCCTCGCCGAGACTCCCGACCGTCGGATCGGGGACATTCCGGTATTGTCGCCCGAGGACCGGGTTCAGCTCGACGCCTGGAACGCCACCGACTGTCCCCTGCCCGAACCAGCCACCGTGGACGGCCTGTTCCTCGCTCGGGCGGACCGCACGCCGCAGGCCGTCGCCCTCTCCGACCCCACCGGAACCTCGACGTACGCACGGCTGCGGGAGCGGGCCGAGCATGTCGGTCGGACCCTGATCGCGGCCGGCGTCACCCCGGACTCCGTCGTCGCCCTGCACATGCCGCGCTCCGCCGACCTGGTCACGGGCATGCTCGGCGTACTCCTGGCCGGGGGCGCCCCCCTCGTCCTCGACCCCGGCCACCCCGAGGAACGACTGTCGTTCATGGCGCGCGACGCCGGGATCTCGGCCGTCGTCAGCCGCGCCGAACCGCCTGCCTGGCTGCACGGCCTGGGCGTACCCCTGCTGCGACTCACCGACGCCGGACACGACGGCGCCGATACGACCGCCCTGCGGCGGCAGTCGCTCCCCGCGGCCGGCCCGGCACACCGCACGCCGGTGGCAGGTGGCCCGGAGCACGTCAGGCAGAGCCGCCACAGCATGCTTCCGCGGTCCCGCTCCCACCCCGTCGGGCTGGCCGCCGTGGTGTACACCTCTGGGTCGACCGGGCGGCCCAAGGCTGTGGGGATACCCCATCGGGCCGTCGTGCGACTGATCACCGCGACCGACCACGTGTCCATCGGCCCCGGCGACGTCCTGCTGCACCTCGGCGACCCTGCCTTCGACATCACCGCCTTCGAGGTGTGGGGGGCGCTGTGCAACGGCGCCCGGGTGGACGTGCTGCCCGGCGAGGAACCGCTCGGGCCCGACGAGGTGCTGGCCGCGCTGCGTGACCTGCGGCCGACGATCGTCGCCCTCACCGGCACCCTCTTCAACCGGGTGGTCGACATCGACCCGAGGGCCTTCGGCGGGCTGCGCCACCTGTTCGTCGTCGGAGAGGTGATGGACCCCCGGCGCACGCGCGCGGTGCTGCACGGCGGCGCGCCCCCCGGGCACCTGCACAACGGTTACGGCCCGAGCGAGAACGCGACGTTCTCCACGACCCATCTGGTGGACCGGTTGCCCGAGGACACCCCGAGCGTGCCGATCGGCTCCGCCCTCGCCAACACCACGCTGCACGTGCTGGATCAGGAGCTGAGCCGAGTACCGATCGGGGTGAAAGGCGAGTTGTACGTCGGCGGGCTGGGGGTTGCCCGGGGCTATCTGGGCCGTCCGGGCCCCACCGCTGAGCACTTCTTGCCGGATCCGTTCGCCCCTGGGCCAGGGGCGCGCATGTACCGCACCGGAGACCTGGTGCGAAGGCTCCCGGACGGTGCGCTGGACTTCCTGGGCCGGGCCGACCAGCAGGTGAAGATCCGTGGCTACCGCATAGAGCCGGGAGAGGTCGAGGCGGCGCTGCTGGACCGCGACGACGTGCGCGAATGCGTCGTGCGGGCAGTCGACGTCGCCGGGGACCGGAGGCTCGTGGCCTACGTGGTCCCCGGGCCGGGACGCCGGCCGTCCCCGCCGGAGGTGCTGGGTGGGCTGCGGGACCGGCTGCCGTCGCACATGGTGCCCGGCCATGTCGTCCTGCTCGACGAGCTGCCCACGACGCCCAGCGGGAAGATCGATGGACGGGCGCTGCCCGGCATCGCCGGGGACGCGGCCGGCCTGCCGGACGCCGACACCGTGCCGCCGAGGACGGCGACGGAGCGCGCCCTGTGGGAGATCTGGGCGGGTGCCCTGCGCGTGCGGTCCTTCGGGGTGCACGACAGCTTCTTCCTCATAGGGGGTCACTCACTGCTGGCCTCGGTGGTGCGTGCCTCGGTCCGCGAACGACTGGGCGTAGCGCTGCCGTTGCGCACCCTGTTCGACGTACCGACCCTGGCCGGCCTCGCCGTCGAAGTCGAGCGGGCCGCCGCGGAGGCGGCGGCCGTACCGGCGTCCACGCGAGCGGACGGCGACGGGGAACAACTCGATGGCCTGGTGGCCGAACTGGAGCGGCTGGCCGAGTCCCGGCGCGCCGAGGGACGAGCAGGGGGAGCCGCATGACGCGCACCACGAGGACGGCCGACGCGATCGACGCGGATCTGCGGAGCAGGATCGAACGCCTCCCTGCCGGACAGCGGGCCCTGCTGCGACAGCGTCTCTGGGAAAAGGGCGCCCCGACCGGGCTGCCCGCCCTGGACGACGACGGGGAGGCCCCCGCGTCCTTCACCCAGCGGCGGATGGCGTTCCTGTCCGGGCTGGATCCGGACAGCCCGGCCTACCACAGCCCCGTCGTGCACCGGCTCACCGGACCACTGGACGACACCGCCCTCGAAGCCGCCCTCAACGACCTGCTGCGACACCATGCCGTCCTGCGCACCGTCCTTCCGGTCCGGGACGGCCGTACGGTGCAGCGGGTCCTGCCGCACCGGCATCGTGCGCTGTCCGTCGTCGACCTGTCCGAGCTGTCCGGGCACGACCGGCAGGCGGAGGCCGAGCGGCTCGCGCGGGCGGACGCCGAGGAACGCTTCGACCTGGCCGAGGGACCGCTGACGCGGTTCCGGCTGCTCCGCCTCGCCGCCGACGACGCGGTCCTGGTACTCACCTTCCACCACGCGGTCGTCGACGGCTGGTCGCTCGGCGTCCTCCTGAGCGATCTGGGCACCGCGTACGGGGCGCGCCTGGACGGGCGGACACCCGAACCGCCCGCCCACACGGTGCAGTACGCCGAGTACGCCCGCTGGCAACACGAGTGGGCCGAAGGCGCCGAGGCCGCAGGTCAGTTGGACTACTGGGAACGCCAACTGGCCGGTGCTCCGGACCCGATGCCGCTGCCCGCCGACCGTCCCCGGCCCGAGCATCCCCAGGGGCGCGCCGAGTCCACTGTGTCCACCGTTCCCGCGTCCGTGACGGACGAGTTGCGGAAGCTCTCCGCGCGCACCGGCAGCACCCTGTTCATGGTGCTGCTCGCGGCGTTCCAGATCGTGCTCGCCCGGTACGGCGGCCACGACGACGTGGTGGTCGGCACCCCCGTCGCCAACCGGCGCTACCGCGGCTTCCACGACCTGGTCGGCTTCTTCGCCAACTCGGTCCCGCTCCGCTCGCGGGTCGCACGGCAGCCGTCCTTCGAGGACTTCCTGGCCGAAGTCCGCACGACGTGCCTGGAGGCGTACGAGAACCAGGACGTGCCCCTCGACCTGATCGCCCGGCGGCTGCACCCGGAGCGCAGCCTCGGCCGGAACCCGATCTACCAGGTCAACTTCACCCTGCACAACACGCCGCCGCGTCCGGTTCGTACCCTGCCGGGCGGGATCGATCTCCTTCCACTGGACCACCTGGACCACGACGCCGCCCGCTTCGACCTCGACCTGAACATCTGGGAGACCGACGCCGGACTGGAGGTCCGGCTCATCCACGCCACGGACCTGTTCGACACGGCGACCGGTGAGCGGCTCGCCCGATCGCTGGGTGTCCTGCTCGACGCCGTGGCCGCCACCCCCGGCACACGGATCGGTGAACTGCCGCTGCTGACGGCCGTGGAAAGCGAGCAGATCCTGCGCGAAGGCCATGGCGCGCCTGCCGCCCGCCCCGAGGACGCGCGCGTGGACCGGCTCTTCGCCGAGCGGGCGCGCACCGCGCCCGACGCGGTGGCCGTGTCGGCGCCGGGACGCGCCGACCTGACTTTCCGGGAACTCGACCGCCGGGCCAACGGCCTCGCCCACCGGCTGCGCGGCCTCGGTGCCGGTCCCGGCCGCGTGGTCGCGGTGCTGCTGCCCCGCACGCCCGAGGCGCTGGTCGCGCTGCTCGCCGTCCTGAAGAGCGGCGCCGCGTACGTGGCGCTCGACCCGGCCTATCCGAAGGTCCGACGTGATCACATGCTGCACGACAGCGGGGCCGTGCTGCTGGTCACCGACGTACGACCCGGGAGCCCGGCGATCCCGGGCATTCCGACCGTCGTCGTGGACATGGACCAGGTGACCGAGGAGGCGGCCGGGGCCCCGCCGGAAGATGACGCCGGGCCCGACGACCTGATGTACCTGATGTACACCTCCGGCTCGACCGGCGGGCCCAAGGGCGCCATGCTCTCCCACCGCCAGGTCGTCAACTACCTCCTGTGGGCGGTGGAGACCTACCTGCCGCCCGGGGCGGACGGCGCTGTCCCCGTGCATTCCTCGCTCTCCTTCGACCTGACCGTGACGAGCCTCTTCGCCCCGCTGCTGGCCGGCCGGCGCCTGCTGCTCGCCGACGACTCCGGCGCTCCCGGCGAGGCCCTGCGCGCCTCGGCCGAGGCGGACACCGGCCTCGCCTTCGTCAAGCTCACCCCCTCCCACCTGAGGATGCTGGAGGGCTCCACGGCCCCCGCGCGTGCCGGGGCGTGGACCCGCACCCTGGTGGTCGGCGGCGAGGAACTGCACGAGGAGCAGCTCGCGGCCTGGCGCACGGCCGGCGGAGCGCCCCGGATCGTCAACGAGTACGGCCCGACGGAGACCGCCGTGGCCTGCGCTGCGTACGACAGCGCGCACCCGGCCGGCGGCTTCGGCCGTGTGCCGATCGGCAGGCCCGTGCACCACGTCCGGCTGTACGTGCTCGACGAGGCGATGAACCCGGTGCCACCGGGCGCGCCCGGAGAGCTGTTCGTCGGTGGGGCGGGTGTCTGCCACGGCTACTGGAACCGTCCCGGACTGACGGCGGAGCGCTTCGTCCCCGATCCTTTCGGCGGCGACGCAGGCGGACGTCTGTACCGGACCGGTGACCGGGTGCGCCGCACGGTCGGCGGAGACCTCGAATACCTGGGCCGCTTCGACGACCAGGTGAAGATACGTGGTCACCGCGTCGAGCCGCGAGAAGTGGCCGCCGAGCTGGCCCGGGATCCGGCGGTCCGGGAGGCTGCCGTGATCGCGCTCGGACCCGCCCCCGAGTCCCGGCAGCTGGTCGCCTTCGTCAGCCCCGGCATCGAGGCCGGCGCACCGCCCGACGCGGCGGCCGAGACGGACTGGGTGAGCCGCTGGCGGACACTGTACGAGGACACCTACGGCAGAGTGGAGCGCCCCGCCGGCCCGTCGTCCGACCTGGCCGGCTGGAACAGCAGCTACACCGGCGACCCGATCGAGGCCGACGCGATGCGTGAGTGGCTCGACGCCACGGTCGACCGCATACGCACGCTGCGGCCGAACCGGGTCCTGGAGATCGGCTGCGGCACCGGCCTGATCCTCGCCCGGGTCGCCCCCGACTGCGAGTCCTACCAGGGCGTCGACCTGTCCGAGCAGGTCATCGAACGGCTGCGGCGTGAGATCGGCACCACCGTCGCCCCTGAGCGGATCGGGCTGCGGGTCGGCCCCGCCCACCTCGCGATCCGCCCGGGAGAGACGTACGACACTGTGATCCTGAACTCCGTCGTCCAGTACTTCCCGTCCGTGGACTACCTGCTGGCGGTCCTGGAGCGGGCGATCGACGCGCTGCCCGCCGGCGGCCGGGTGTTCCTCGGCGATGTGCGCAACCTCGTCCTCCTCGACGCCTTCCACTCCTCCGTCGCCGCCCACCGGGCGCGGCCGGACACCCCCGACGCCGTCCTGCGCGCCGAGACCGCCTGGCGCGTGGAGACCGAGAACGAGCTCTGCCTCGATCCCCGCTTCTTCGGCGGACTGACCGCACGGTGGCCGCGGGTCGGTTCGGTAAGGGTTCTGCCGAAACGGGGAAGGGCCGACAACGAACTGACGCGCTACCGCTATGACGTCGTGCTCACCGTCACCGGCGAGCGCACGGCGGACGACGGCCCCGGGGCCGGGCCGGCCGGGTCAACGCCGGAGCGGGACTGGCAGGCGGAGGGCCTGGATGCCGACGGCCTGGACGAGCTGCTCGGCACCGAACGCCCCGACCGGCTTGTGCTGCGCGGCATCCCCAACGCCCGGCTGGCGGAGGACCTGCGGTTGCTGGCCCGGCTCTCCGACGCGGCACCGGACGCCGTACGGCCGGGCGACGACCCGGAGGAGCTGTGCCGTCTGGCCGGGCGCCACGGGTACGAAGCCGAACCGAGCTGGGCCGAGGGGCGGCCCGACGGCTCCTACGAACTGCTGCTGCACCGCCGGGGAACGCCGCCGGCGGCCCTGCCGCCTGTCGTCACCGCCGCGGAGCCGCACCGGCTCGCCACCGCACCACTGTGGCGCCCCGCGGCTCTTGCCGCACTGCCCGGGATCGAGTCCCGGCTCACCGAACGCCTGCCCGGTCCCCTTCTCCCCACCCGCTACGTCGTACTGCGCCGGATCCCGCTCAACGCCAACGGCAAGGTCGACCGCGCCGCGCTCACGGACCTGCTGGCGGCGACCGAGGACGAGTACGGCACCGGGGACCACGGAGCGCGGCCAGAGGTCGAACTCACGTCCACACAACGCCGACTGGCCGCCATCTGGAGCGAACTGCTCGGCCGAGACGGTATCCGTGCCGAGGACGACTTCTTCGACCTCGGCGGGCACTCCCTGCTCACCTTCCGCCTCGTGTTCCGGCTGCGTGAGGAGTTCGAGGTGGAGGTGCCGATCCGCGGGCCGTTCGACGCCTCGACACTCGGCGCACTGGCCGGCCTCGTCGACGGCCTGGTCGCCGAGAAGAACCGGCCCGTACTGCCCGCCCTGGCCCCCGCCGAACGGGACGGGACCGTACCGGCCTCCTTCGCCCAGGAACGCCTGTGGTTCCTCCACCAGATGGACCCAGGCACCGCCCAGTACAACTTCCCGGTCCTCGCCCGGCTGACGGGCGAACTCGACGTCGGCCTGCTGCGCCGGGCCGTGGCGGAGATCGTACGGCGGCACGAGGTACTCAGGACCGTGATCACCGCCCGCGACGGGCAGCCGTTCCAGACCGTACTGCCCGCCGACCCTCCCGCGCTCCCGCTCACCGACCTGACCGTCCACCCGCCGGAGCGACGGGAACCGGAGGCGCGGAGGCTGGCCAGGGAGCAGTACGCCGAGCCCTTCGACCTGGCCACCGGGCCGGTACTGCGAGCCGGGCTGCTCCGGCTGGACGCGGAGGACCATGTTCTGCTGCTGACGGCCCATCATGTGACGGTGGACGGCTGGTCGGCCGCCGTCCTGCTGGACGAGCTGGCTGAGCTGTACACGGCGGGCCGCGAGCACCGAGCGCCCCGCCTGCCCGAGCTGCCCGTGCAGTACGCGGACTACGCGGTCTGGCAGCGCCGAATCGCCGAGGGCGGCCATTTCGACCGTCTGGTGGATCACTGGACGGCACGCCTGAGGGGCATCCTCGACCTGCCGGGGTTGCCCCTGGACCGGCCGCGCCCGGCGCACCCCGAGAACCGGGGCAAGAGCCTGCGTTTCCGGATCCCGGCCCCGATCGCGGACGGGATACGCGCACTGTGCCGGGAGGAGGACAGCACGCTGTTCATGGCGCTGCTCGCCGCCCTGTACGCGGTGGTGAATCGGCGGACAGGGGAGACCGATCTCGTGGTGGGCTCGGACGTCGCCGGCCGCTCCGACAGCAGGACCGAACCGCTGATCGGCTTCTTCGTCAACCAGATCGTGCTGCGTGCCGACCTCACCGGTGCCCCGATCTGGCGCGACCTGCTGGGCCGCGCCAAGGACGTGGCGTTGGACGCCTACGCGCACCAGGACCTGCCGTTCGAGGAGGTCGTCAAGGCACTCAGCCCGCCCCGCACCCGTAACCGGAGCCCGCTGTTTCAGATAAAGCTGGTACTCAACAGCAACCGGCGGGCTGCCGACTCCATGGCCGGCCTACGGCTGAGCCCGTTCACGGTGGACCTCATCGACACCAGCCGCTTCGACGTCACCCTCGTCCTGGAGGAGGACGACGACGGGATCGCCGGGTTCCTCAACTACGATCCCGACCTCTTCGACGCGTCGACCATGGAGGAACTACGCGAACAGTACGTCGCGCTGGTCGCGGACATGGCCGCAAGGCCGGACGCCTCGATCGCCGAAGCACCCCTGCCCACGACGGCTCCCCCGGCCCGTTCCGCTCCGGGCCGGGCCGGGCGGCGCGGCCCCGGGGCCCTGCGCGGGATCAAGCCCACCAAGGTCGCCGTGGCCTCGGACGACGTAGTCGTACGGGAGCCGCTGCGGGACGGCGCCGACCTGCCGCTCGTGCTGCGGCCGGGCCGCTTTGACGTCGACCTGGTGGCCTGGGCCCGCTCGCACCGCACCCGGCTCGACACCGACCTGGAACGGCACGGCGCCCTGCTGTTCCGGGGCTTCGCCGTCACCGACCCGGACACCCTGGAACGCTTCGCCTCCGTGTTCGTCCACGACCTCTTCGGCGAGAACGGCGAGCACCCGCGAGCCGCACTCAGCGGCAACGTCTACACGCCGGTGTTCTTCCCGCCGGAGGAGAAGCTGCTCTGGCACAACGAGAACTCCTTCAACGACGAAGGCCCGACCCGCATCTGGTTCTGCTGCGCCCGCCCGGCCGCCTCCGGCGGCGAGACACCCCTGGTCGACAGCCGCGCCGTCCACCGAAGGCTGGACCCGGCGGTGCGCGAGGAGTTCACCGCCAAGGGGGTCATGTACGTCCGCAACTACGGCAGCGGACTCGGACTCGACTGGCGGGACGTCTTCCGGACCAGGGACCGCGCCGAGGCCGAGGCCCGCTGCGCCCGACAGGGACTGCGCCACGAGTGGCACGGCGACCGGTTGCACACCACCGCTGTACGGCCCGCCGTGCTGCGCCATCCGCGCACCGGCGAGTGGTCCTGGTTCAACCAGGCACAGCACTGGCACACCGCCTGTCTCTCCACGGAGGTACGGGAGTCGATGCTGTCCACCATGGCTCTGGAGGAACTCCCGCGCAGCTGCCGGTTCGGCGACGGCACCGAGATACCCGACGAGGCGATGCACGAGATCCTGCGGGTCTACCAGGAGCTGGAGGTCTCCTTCCCCTGGGAGCGCGGTGACGTGATGCTGCTGGACAACATCCTTACCGCCCATGCCCGTAATCCCTTCCGCGGCGAGCGGGAACTCCTCGTCGCCATGGGCGACATGGTGAGGTACCGGTGACGCCGGAGGCGGACGCGGAACAGCTGCGGCAGGTGGAGGGGTTCCGAATGTCGTTCCGTCAGCGGCGGCTGTGGGAACTCGCAGAACACGGCGTGCTGTCCTGGGCGCAGGTGCTTCTCACCGTCGACGGCGAGCTGGACACGGACCGGCTCACAGCCGCGCTGCACGACACGGTGGCCCGGCACGAGATTCTCCGCTCGGTCTACCGGCGGGTGCCGGGGGTCCGCGACGCTCTGCTCGTGGTCCATGAAGCGGACCGTCCGGGTCCCCGCTGGTCCCACGCGGAGCTGAGCCACCTGGATGAGACGGCGCGCCGCCGCAGAATCGCCGAGGAGGCCCGCGCCCGGCGGAAGCTGTCGCACGGCGGGCCGGACGACCCGGTGCTGCGGGCCGACCTCTTCGCCCTCGGCTCCCGCCGGCACGCGCTGCTGCTCACCACCACCGCCCTGGCCGCGGACGGTCACACGCTGCGGCTGCTCGTCGACGAACTGGCCGAGCGGTATGCGGGCACCCCGCCCACCGACGAGGTACTACAGCACAGCCAGTTCGCCGAGTGGCAGCACCAGGAGTTCGGCGAGGAATCACCGCACCCGGCACCGGGCGGACCCACCTCACGGCTGTCCTTGCCGCTGCGTCGGCCTCCCGGCTCCGGCCGACCGGAGCGCCGTACTGTCACCGCGCCCCTGCCGGACGCCGTCACGACGGCCGTCCACGACTACGCGCAGCAGCGGCGTGTGCGGCCGGCGGCCGTGCTGCTCGCCTGCTGGCAGTCGCTGCTGGCCAGGATCGCCGGACAGCGCCACATCACCGTCGACGCGCTGCTCAGCGGCCGGGAGTTCGAGGAGACGGCCACCGTCCTCGGCCACTTCGCCCAGTGGGCGGAGATCACCGCGCGGACCGACCCCGGTCTCGTCCTCGACGCCCTCGCAGCCCGCGCGGAACGCGCCCTGTCCGACGCTGAGGAGGCCCAGCAGGACACCCAGTCCTCCCGTGCCGCGAATCAGGCGGGACGCGACATCGGCTTCGTCTACGCGGACATCCCGGCACCGCGGTGCGCCGGGGGCGTCACCTTCACCGTGGCCTGGGACGACGTCGAGACCGAGTCCCATGCCCTGCGGCTGACCTGCGCCCTGGGCACGACGGAAGGCCGCACGATCTGGCACTACGACGGCCGACAGTTCGACGACGCCTATGTCCGGGTGCTCGCCGACCAGTACGCCATACTGCTCGCCCAGGTGCTGGCCACGCCCGCCACCCCCGTGTGCGAGGCGAGCCTGCCTCCCGCCGCCGGCGCCGCCCAGTTGCGAGCCCGCCTCCCGAAGCCGGACGGCCGGTGCCTGCACGGCCTCGTCGAGCAGCAGGCCCGACGCTCCCCGGACGCCCTCGCAGTCGTGGCCGGAACCGATCGGCTCACCTTCCGGGAACTCGACACGCGGGCAGACCGGTGGAGCGGCGCGCTGCGCGCCCGGGGCGTCCGCGTCGAAACCCCGGTGGCGGTGCGGGCCGCCCCCTCGGCCGCGCTGGTCGTCGCCCTGCTGGCCGTGCTCAAGGCTGGAGGGACGTATGTGCCGCTCGATCCACTCCTCCCGCCCCTGCGGACCCGGGAACTACTGGAGCGGGCCGGATGCCGCACGCTGCTCACCGACCGTCCGGACGAGGCGGTGGCGGCCGAGGGGGTCGCGTGCGTCGACCTGCGGGACCTGCCGTCCGCCGGAACGGACGCGGAAGCCGGACCCGGACAGCCGTGCGAGACAGGCCCGGACCAGCTCGCGTACATCATGTTCACCTCCGGCTCCTCCGGGACACCGAAGGGTGTGATGGTGCCCCACCGGGCTGTGTGCGATTACTTGGTGTGGAGCGCTCGAACGTACCTCGCCGCGGCTGCCGTTCCCGACGGCGGCGAGGACTGCGGGCAGGGCGACGGCGCGTACGGACGGGGCGGCGGGGGCGGAGCGATGGCGCACTCCTCGATCGGCTTCGACCTCACCGTGACGAGTCTGTTCCTGCCGCTGGTCACCGGTCGCCCCGTCCTCCTCTACCCCGCGTGGCGGGACGCCCTCGCCCTCTCCGCGGACCTGGCCGGCCGGACCGGCCTGGGCCTGCTCAAGCTGACCCCATCGCACCTCAAGGTCGTCAACCAGTCCTTGGACCCACGAGACTTCACCGGTACCACCGGCTCCCTCGTCCTCGGCGGTGAGGCCCTCGACAGGAGTGCGGTCGACACCTGGAGGGCACACGCCCCGGGGACCAGGATCTTCAACGAGTACGGGCCGACCGAGACCGCCGTCGGAGTCTGCGTCCACGAGCTGGGCGCCGACGACGGCCCCGGCCCCGTCCCCATCGGCCGGCCCATGGACCACGCCGAGATCCTCGTCCTGGACGAGAACCTCACCCCCGTTCCGGTGGGGATACCGGGTGAGATCTACATAGGCGGCACAAGCCTCGCCCGCGGATATCTGGGCGCCCCGGCCGCCACCGCCGAACGGTTCGTACCGCATCCCTTCCCACCGGAACCCGGACGCCGGATCTACCGCTCGGGCGACCTCGCCTGCGTCGGCCCGGACGGCCTGATCCGGTACCTGGGGCGAGTGGACGACCAGATCAAGGTCAACGGGTTTCGGGCGGAACCCGAGGAGATCCGGGCCGCGCTGCTGCGGCACCCCGGTGTGCGGGACGCCGCAGTCGTCCTGGTCGCGGACGAGCAGTACGGCGACCACCTGGCCGCCTGCGTCGTCGCCGACGACGTCCACACCACGACGACGCAGGCCCTGCGCACTCACCTGGCCGAGCGGCTGCCGGCCCAACTGGTGCCGGCCACGTATGCCAGGACCGAGGCGATACCCCTCACGTCGAACGGCAAGGTGGACCAGGCCGCGGTGCGATCCCTCGTCCACGCCGGCCCCACCGGGTCCACGGTCTCGTCGGAGGAGGGGGCCGGCCCACCGCTGGCCGACCCGGTGGAGGCCGCCGTGGCCCGGGTCTTCGAGGAACTGCTCGGTGTCGCCCCCGTCGGCGCGGACGACGACTTCTTCACGCTCGGCGGCCACTCCTTGCTGGCCGTACGGCTGATCGCACGGCTGAACGGGGAGTTCCGCGCCGAGCTCCCGGTCTCCGTGCTCTTCTCGGAGCCGAAGACGAGGCCGGGGCCGGAACACGAGGTGGGGCGGCCCGGAAGAGCGGCCACGCCGAAGTACCTCGCCCGGTTGCTCAAGGCACGCGACACCGTCCCGCACACCCTTCCGGACGACATCGTGGCACTGCGGTCCCGGGGCGAGGGCACCCCGCTGTTCTGCGTCCATCCGGCAGGCGGCGAGGCCACCGGCTTCCGCCATCTCGCCGCCTGTCCCGAGCTGCGCGGCCCGCTGTACGCCCTCCAGACACCGGCGGAAGGTGCCGACCACGAGGATCAGAGC
>NZ_JBHXLV010000125.1:0-19299 GCF_042721685.1 Streptomyces sp. NPDC058459
CAGCAGGCGTGCTGCGGACCCTCCGGCGTCTTTGTCGTACCGGTTACGCCTCGTCCCGGCGCAGGCCGGGCTTGAGGTCCTTGAAGCGGCCCAGGAGGCCGTTCACGAAGGCCGGCGACTCGTCGGTGGAGAACTCCTTGGCGAGCTGCACCATCTCGTCCAGGACGACCGCGTCCGGGGTCTCGTCCTCCCAGATCAGCTCGTACGCGCCGAGGCGCAGCAGGTTGCGGTCGACGACCGGCATCCGGTCGAGCGTCCACCCCACCGCGTACTGGGCGATCAGGTCGTCGATGCGGCGGGCGCGCTGCGCGTACCCCTCGACGAGCTGCATCGTGTACTCGCTGACGGGCGGCTGCCGGGTGTCGCCCCGGGAGAGCCGGACCCAGTCGGCGAGGACCGTGACGACGTCGGTGCCGCGCTGGTCACCCTCGAAGAGGATCTGGAAGGCGCGCTTGCGGGCCGTGTTGCGGGCGGCCACGGTTAGCTGTTCACCCGGCCGAGGTAGTCGCTCGTGCGAGTGTCGACCTTGATCTTCTCGCCGGTGGTGATGAAGAGCGGGACCTGGATCTGGTGGCCGGTCTCCAGCGTGGCGGGCTTGGTGCCACCGGTGGAGCGGTCGCCCTGGACACCCGGCTCGGTCTCCGAGATGACCAGCTCGACGGCGGCCGGCAGCTCGACGAAGAGCACCTCGCCCTCGTGCTGGGCGACGACGGCGGTGAAGCCCTCGATCAGGAAGTTCGCGGCGTCACCGACGGCCTTCGGGTCGATGTGCAGCTGGTCGTACGTCTCCATGTCCATGAAGACGAAGTACTCGCCGTCCTTGTACGAGTACTGCATGTCGCGCTTGTCGACGGTGGCCGTCTCGACCTTGACGCCGGCGTTGAAGGTCTTGTCGACCACCTTGCCGGAGAGGACGTTCTTGAGCTTGGTGCGCACGAAGGCCGGGCCCTTACCGGGCTTGACGTGCTGGAACTCGACGACGGACCACAGCTGGCCCCCGTCGAGCTTGAGCACCATGCCGTTCTTGAGGTCGTTCGTGGAAGCCACGGTTGCGGAATCTCCTGGACTGACGTACGACCCCGGCGCTCGCGCCTGGCTACAGGGCGAGCAGTTCCTTGGTCGTGATGGTGAGTAGCTCGGGTCCGCCGTCCGCCTCGGGGCGGACGACGAGCGTGTCATCGATCCGGACTCCGCCCCGGCCCGGAAGGTGGACCCCCGGCTCGACGGTGACCGGCACGCAAGCGTCAAGTTTACCCATGGCCGCGGGGGCGAGCTGCGGGTCCTCGTCTATTTCGAGTCCGACACCGTGTCCGGTGACCGGCTGGAGGGCGGCGCCGTAGCCGGCGGAGTCCAGCACCTGACGCGCGGCGCGGTCCACGTCGCGGCAGGCGGCTCCCGGCATGAGGGCCTCGCGTCCGGCCCGCTGGGCGGCGAAGACCAGGTCGTACAGCTCGATCTGCCAGTCGGCGGGCGAGGTGCCGATGACGAAGGTCCGGCCGATCTCGCAGCGGTAGCCGCGGTAGGCGGCGCCCAGGCAGACGGAGAGGAAGTCGCCCTCCTCCACCCGGCGGTCGGTGGGACGGTGGCCCGAGCGGCCGGAGTTGGGGCCGGTGGCAACCGAGGTCGGGAAGGCGGGACCCTCGGCGCCGTGGTCGACCAGGCGGCGCTCCAGCTCCAGCGCGAGATGCCGCTCGGTGCGGCCGACCAGGATGGACTCCAGCAGCTCGCCGAGGGCCTGGTCGGCGATCTCGGCGCCGATGCGCAGACAGGAGATCTCCTCCTCGTCCTTGATCAGCCTGAGCTGCTCGACGGCCGTGCCGAGCCCGGCGAGGCGCAGTCCGGGCGCGACCGCGCCGAGGGCGCGGTACCGGGCGACGGTGAGGTGGTGCTCCTCCACGGCGAGGGCGTCGCCGTCCTGGTTCCCGGCGAGGTCCGCGGCGGCCACGGCCGGGTCACGGCCCGGGGCGGACAGCACACGCAGGACCAGGGACTCGTCCGGGCGCCCGTCCACGGGCCGGTCCTCCGGCGGGACGGGGCACACCAGTTGGTCCTGGTCCCCGCCGAGCAGCAGGACGGCGCCCTGGGGCGCGGCGCCCGCCAGGTAGCGCACATTGGCGGGGCGGGTGATGAGCGCTGCCGCGGTACCGGCCGCGTTGCAGCGTTCCCTCAGCCGGGATCGACGGGTCGCGTACACCTCTGACATGAGACGAGCGTAGAAGTTATGCCCGGTTCGTGCCGGTTGGGAGGGCCGAGTGGGGTGCGGCCGGTGTCCGTAGCAGCCGGTGTCCCTACCAGTTCGGCGGGCTGGCGATCGCGCGGGCCAGGACCTCGTCCAGCACCCGGGCGGTGGCGGGGACGTCCAGCTGGGAGTTGTCGATGATGGGCAGCCCGGACCCGTACCAGCCGGCCATGCGGCCGTGGATGCGGGCCACCTCCTCGTCGGTGAGGCGGCGGTTGCCGGAGCGCTCGGCGTTGCGCTCCAGGACGATGTCCAGCCCCGGCAGCAGGACGACCGGGAGCAGGCCGGGGCCCACATGGCGCTTCCAGCCGCCGAGCCCCACGACCGGGCGGTCCGGGAACACGGCGTCGTCGAGGACGCAGGAGATCCCGTTGGCCAGGAAGTTGCGCGCGGCGAAGCCGCAGGTCCGGCGGGCCAGGCGGTACTGGGCCTCGGAGTGGTCGTTCCACCCGGTCTGCGGGTCGGCGAAGCCGGAGCGGACCCACTCGCGGACGTCGTCCAGGCTGATGTGGGCGGTGGGGGCCCGGCGGTGGTCGGCCCAGTACTTGGCCACGCTGGTCTTGCCCGCGCCCGCCGGGCCGATCAGCAGCACGGCGAGCGTGGTGGCCGAGGGGTCGGGGGCGGTCGTCGCGGGCGGCACCATGGGGACACCGACGGGACCGCCGGGCGGCAGCGTCACATGCCCGGAGGCATCGGGCGCGGGCGGCGGGACCACGGGAGGCGGCGGGGCGGCGGGAGGCTGCTGGGGGGCCGGGACCTGCGCGGGCGGGGCCGGTGGCACGGGTGGCGCGGGCGGGGCAGGCGGTACGGGGCCGGCGCCGGAGAAACCGGGTGGCGGGACGCTCGAAGCTCTTGGCGCCCCCGCGGCCCAGTCGGTGTGCGGCCCGTGCCCCAGCTGGTGGGGCGGCGGCAGCGGAGATCCCACTGCGTGCTGCATCCGTTGCCACTCCATCTTCCCGGCGCCGAGTGTGTGTACCCTGCCGAACGGTACCGCCCCCGGCCGTCGATCGGTGAAACGGCCGGGGGCGGTGCGAAGTGCCCGCCCCGGGCGGGAATCGGGCACACCGGGCGGTAGGGGACCTACTGGCCGACCTCGCCGTAGGCGGCGAGCAGGACGGCCGGGTCGGGGCCCTCCAGCACGGTCGGCCGGGCGAGGCCGTCCAGGACGATGAAGCGCAGCATGTCGCCGCGGGACTTCTTGTCGACCTTCATCGCCTCCACCAGCTTGGGCCACTGGTCGTAGCGGTAGTGCAGGGGCAGGCCGACGGACTCCAGGACCGCGCGGTGCCGGTCGGCGGTCGCGTCGTCCAGCCGGCCGGCCAGGCGGCCGAGTTCGGCGGCGAAGTGCATGCCGACGGCGACGGCCGCGCCGTGCCGCCACTTGTACCGCTCGTTCTTCTCGATGGCGTGGCCGAGCGTGTGGCCGTAGTTGAGGATCTCCCGGCGGCCGGCCTCCTTGAGGTCGGAGGAGACCACGTCGGCCTTGACCCGGATCGAGCGCTCGAGCAGTTCGGCGGTGTGCGGTCCGGCCGGGGTGCGGGCGGCCTCGGGGTCGGACTCGATCAGGTCGAGGATCACCGGGTCGGCGATGAAGCCGGCCTTGATGACCTCCGCCAGCCCGGAGACGTAGTCGTGCACCGGGAGGGAGTCCAGCGCGGCCAGGTCGCACAGGACGCCCGCCGGGGGGTGGAAGGCACCGACGAGGTTCTTGCCCTCGGCGGTGTTGATGCCGGTCTTGCCGCCGACCGCCGCGTCCACCATGGCCAGCACGGTGGTCGGGACGGCGATCCAGCGCACCCCACGCAGCCAGGTGGCGGCGACGAAACCGGCGATGTCGGTGGTGGCGCCGCCGCCGACGCCCACGACCACGTCGGTGCGGGTGAAGCCGGACTGGCCGAGTGCCTTCCAGCAGTAGGCGGCGACCTCGGCGGTCTTGGCCTCCTCGGCGTTCGGCACCTGGATGGCGACCGCCTCGTAGCCCTGCTCCGCCAGATCGGCGCGGAGCGCGTCACCGGTGCCGGCGAGCGCCTCGGGGTGGATGACCGCGACCCGCCGGGCCTGCCGGCCGATCAGTCCGGCCAGCTCGCCCAGCAACTGGCGGCCCACCAGGACCTCGTACGGGTCGGTGCCCGCCGTTCCGCCGATCTGGATGCGGGTGACTGCCTCGCTCATGCTTCCTTCAACTCCAGTGCGTCCAGGACGGCTCGGGCGACGTCCTCGGGACCGCGCCCGTCGGTCGTCACGACGGCGGTGGCGACCTCCTCGTACAGATGGCGGCGGGCCTCCATCAGGGTGCGCCACTGCTGGCGCGGGTTGACCGCGAGCAGCGGCCGGGCGGCGTTCAGCCCGGTGCGGCGCACGGCCTCCTCGACGTCCATCGAGAGGTAGACCACCCGCTGCGCGGTGAGCAGCGCACGCGTGTCCGCGTCGAGGACGGCCCCGCCGCCCAGCGCGAGCACGCCCGCGTGTCCGGCGACCGCCGCGGCCACCGCGCGCTTCTCCAGCGCGCGGAAGGCGTCCTCGCCGTCGTCCACGAAGATCTCGGCGACGGTGCGGCCCTGCTCGGCCACGATGTCGTCGTCGGTGTCCCGGAACGCGGCGCCCAGCCGGTCGGCCAGCAGCCGCCCGACGGTGGACTTGCCCACGCCCATCGGCCCCACCAGGACCACCACGGGCGCGGCACTCATCCGAACGCCAGGTTGTCGAGGTAGGAGCGGACGTTGCGGCGGGTCTCGGCCACGCTGTCGCCGCCGAACTTCTCCGCGACCGCGTCCGCGAGGACCAGGGCCACCATCGCCTCGGCCACGATGCCGGCGGCCGGGACCGCGCACACGTCGGAGCGCTGGTGGTGGGCCTGCGCGGCCTCGCCGGTGGCGACGTCGACGGTGGCCAGCGCGCGCGGCACGGTCGCGATCGGCTTCATGGCCGCGCGCACCCGAAGCAGCTCGCCGGTGGTCAGACCGCCCTCGGTGCCGCCGGAGCGGCCGGTGGCGCGCCTGATGCCCTCGGGGGTGGTGAGGATCTCGTCGTGCGCCTTCGAGCCGGGCACCCGGGCCAGCTCGAAGCCGTCGCCGACCTCTACGCCCTTGATCGCCTGGATGCCCATCAGGGCGGCCGCGAGCCGGGCGTCCAGCCTGCGGTCCCAGTGCACGTGCGAGCCGAGGCCGACCGGGACGCCGTACGCCAGCACCTCGACCACTCCGCCGAGGGTGTCGCCGTCCTTGTGGGCCTGGTCGATCTCCGCGACCATCGCCTTGGAGGCGTCCGCGTCCAGGCAGCGCACCGGGTCCTCGTCGAGCCGCCCCACGTCCGCCGGGGTGGGGTACACGCCGTACGGCGCCTTCGCGGAGGCCAGCTCCACGACGTGGCTGACGATCTCGATCCCGGCGGTCTCCTTCAGGTACGACCGCGCCACCGCGCCGAGCGCGACCCGCGCCGCCGTCTCCCGCGCGGAGGCCCGCTCCAGGATCGGCCGGGCCTCGTCGAAACCGTACTTCTGCATGCCGGCGAGGTCCGCGTGGCCGGGCCGGGGGCGGGTCAGCGGGGCGTTGCGCGCGAGGCCGGCCAGCACCTCCTCGTCCACCGGGTCGGCCGCCATGACCTGCTCCCACTTCGGCCACTCGGTGTTGCCCACCATGACCGCGACCGGGGAACCCATGGTCAGCCCGTGCCGCACACCGCCGAGGAACGTGACCTCGTCACGCTCGAACTTCATCCGCGCGCCACGCCCATAGCCGAGCCGCCGCCGCGCGAGATGATCCGCCACCATCTCCGTGGTGACCGGCACGCCGGCGGGAAGACCCTCCAGCGTCGCGACGAGTGCGGGACCGTGGGACTCCCCCGCGGTCAGCCAACGCAGCCTGCTCAACGGTGCTCCTCAGTTCTCGCGCCCACCACTGCCCCGCGCACGCGTCTGCCGCGCCCGCGGTGGCGGCCCGGCCGGGTGCGCGATCCCGGCCCGCCACCTCCGATCCTCCCACGCCGTGCCCGGTAGCCGGGCCCCGGTCCGGATAGCGGGACCCCGGCGCTGGGCCGGGCGGCGGGCGCTCAGCGGGCGGCGAGGGCCCGTTCGCCCGCGTGCCGCATGGCCTCCAGCGGGGCCGGGGCGCGGCCGGTCATCCGCTCCACCTGGAGCACGGCCTGGTGGACGAGCAGGTCGAGACCGCCGACCACGGCTCCGCCGAACATGGACCAGCGGGCGGCCAGCCCGGTGGGCCAGGGGTCGTACAGCACGTCGAACAGGGTGGCCGGGCGCTCGGGCACGGCGGTGGCGAGGGCGTCCGCGGTGCCGGCCGGCGTGGTGGCGATCACCAGGGGCGCCCTGAGGGCCTCGGCGGCGTCCGCCCAGTCGGCGGTGCGCACCCGCACGTCGAGCCGTTCGCCCCACTCCCGCATCTCCGCCGCGCGGGCGGCGCTGCGGACGTACACCACGACCTCGCCGGCGCAGACCCGGGCCAGCGCGGCGAGCGCGGAGGAGGCGGTGGCGCCGGCGCCGAGGACGGCGGCGGACTCCACCTCCTCGATGCCGTGTCCGCGCAGGGCGGCGATCATGCCGGGGATGTCGGTGTTGTCGCCGGTCCTGCGCCCGTCCTCGGTGAACACCACGGTGTTGACCGCGTCCACGGAGGCGGCCGTCTCGCTCACCTCGTGCAGCAGCGGCATGACCGCCCGCTTCAGCGGCATGGTCAGCGACAGGCCGGCCCACTCGGGCCCCAGCCCGTCGAGGAAGCCGGGCAGCCCCGCCTCGTCGACCTCGAACCGGTCGTACGACCAGTCGCCGAGGCCGAGTTCGGCGTAGGCGGCCCGGTGCAGCACCGGGGAGAGCGAGTGGGCGACGGGCTTGCCGAGCACGGCGGCCCGGCGGGCGCCGGTGGCCCTAGTTGGCATTGAACTTGTCCTTGAGGGCCTTGAACTCGTTGTAGGTCTTGGCGAACTCGGTCTTGCTCATGCCGTCCGTCGCCACGAAGTACATCCAGCCCTCGTCGGTCGGGTCCAGCGCCGCGCCCAGTGCCTCGTCACCCGGGTTGCCGATCGGCCCGGGGGGAAGGCCCTTGTTGGTGTACGTGTTGTACGGGCTGCGGTCGCCGTTGATCTCCTTCTCGGAGATGCGGATGTTGCTCGCGCCCTTGAGGTAGTTGTAGGTCGAGTCGAACTGGAGGAGGCCGTTCGTCTCGGTGTTGTCCGGCTTGAGGCGGTTGTAGATGACTTCGGCCATCTTGCGGAAGTCCTCGTGCGTCTTGCCCTCCGCCTGGACCAGGCTCGCCGCGGTGAGGAGCTGCCACGGCGATTCGAGCCCGAGGCCGGACGCCTTCTTCTCCAGGCCGAGGGCGGTGTAACGCTCGTTGGCGCGGCCGACCATGGCCTTCAGGACGTCCCCCGGCTTCTGGTCCTTGCCGATCGCGTAGCTGGACGGGAAGAGGAACCCTTCCAGGGGGTCCTTCACACCGGGGTGGTTGAGCGCCCAGGCGGGCAGGCCGAGGGACTTGTAGTCCTTCGCGGCCACCTTCCGCGTGGTGTCCTTCGCCAGCTTCAGGCGCTTGTCGATCAGCGCGTAGACGGCGGCGTTGCGCGAGCCCTCGGCGATGATCAGGTTGTTGCGGCTCTTCGGGCTGAGCATCAGCTCCACCGCGCTGGCGGCGGACATGTGCTTCTGGAGGGTGTAGACGCCCTCCTGGAGGGACTTGCCACTGGGGTTGGCGAGCTGGGCGGACACGAAGGCGTCGACGCTCTGGACGACGCCGGCCTCCTTCAGCCTGCGGCCGATGTCGGCGCCGAGCGAGCCCTTGGGGATCTCGACCGTCACGGCTTGGCCGTTGCCGCTGCCCGCGTAGTCCGGGGCCGGGGCGAAACGATTTTTGTAGAACTGGTAGCCGAAGTACGCGACACCGCCGAGGCCGCCGCCGAAGACCAGGACGACCACCATCAGAGCGCACCCGGTGCGGCCCTTCTTGCTCTTGACGGGCTTGCGGCCCTTGCCGCGCCGCTCGGTGCGCGCCTCCCGGCCGTCCTCCTCGGGGTCGCCGTCGTCGTCCCCTCCGGCGGGCAGGGGGTGCTCCTCGGCGTCCGCCTGGGGGTCCGCCTGGGGGTCCCAGCCGGCCTCGTGCTCCGGTTCGGGCTGCCGGTGGCCGGGGGGCTGGGGCGGCGGGTAGGCGTCCTCGGTGCCGTAGAGGTCGGGCTGTTCGGCCCCGTAGGCGGCGGGGTGCTGCCCGTAGGGGTCGCCCGGGTCGGGGGCGTAGGGCACCTGGTTGTGGGGGCCCGTCGCGTCCCAGCCGCCCTGGTGCTGCTGGTGGTGCGGGTGCTGCCCGTTCTGCCGGGGATCGAAGAGCTGCCGGCCCTGCTCGTCGTACTGGGGGTACGGCTGGCCCCCGTAGTGCGGCTGCTGGTCCTGGGACCAGCCGTCGTACTGCGGGTGCTGGGACTGCTGCGGATGCTGCGGCTGGCCCCCGTAAGGGTGCTGCTGACCCGGGTGGGCCTGCTGCGCTCCCCATCCGCCGTCCCCGTACAGCGGGTCCTCCGGATGCCACGGTTCGGTGCCTGGGCCCCGGCCATACTCAGTCATCGATCCCCTAGAGCCGGGAGGCCGACGGTCGCCCGGCTCCAGGACCGGCTTCCGTTCCGCCTCTTGCTGTGCGGCGGCTGTTCGAACACCGCCGCATCGCGCGGAACGTTACCGCACCGCGATCAGATGACCACTTCGACGCCCTCACCCGGCGGCCGCCCTGACACCCGTTCGGATTCCAGGGCCTGCTGGAGAATGATCACCGCCGCAGCCTGGTCGATCACGGCGCGGCCCTTCTTGGACTTGACTCCCGAGGCACGCAGTCCCTGGGTGGCCGTCACCGTGGTCATCCGCTCGTCCACCAGCCGCACCGGCACCGGCTTGATGCCCCGCGCCAGCTCCTGGGTGAACGCGCGCACCTTGACGGCCGCCGGGCCCTCGCCCCCCTTGAGGGAGCGAGGGAGACCGACGACGACCTCGATGGGTTCGTACTCCTCGACCAGTTGCCGCAGCCTGCGGTGCGCGGCCGGGATGTCCCGGCCGGGGACCGTCTCCACCGGGGTGGCGAGGATGCCGTCGGGATCGCACGAGGCGACCCCGATCCGCGCGTCCCCCACGTCGACGGCGAGCCGGCGTCCTCTCCGCATAACCGCCAGCCTACTTCGCGGTGTCGGCGACGAGGCGCTCGACGGCGTCGACGGCATCGCCGACGGCGGCCGGGTTCTGGCCGCCGCCCTGGGCCACGTCCGGCTTGCCGCCACCGCCGCCGCCGAGGGTCCTGGCGGCGGTACGGACCAGCTCACCGGCCTTCAGACCGCGCTCACGGGCCGCCTCGTTGGTGGCGATGACGGTGAGCGGCTTGCCGTTGTTCACCGTGAACAGGGCGACCACCGCGGCCCGGCCGCCCTGGACGCGCCCGCGCACGTCCAGGACCAGCCTGCGCAGGTCGTCCGGGGCGGTGCCGTCCGGGACCTGACCGGTGACCAGGGCCACCCCGCGCACGTCCTTGGCGGACCCGGCGAGACCGGCGGCGGCCTGGAGCACCTTCTCCGCGCGGAACTTCTCGATCTCCTTCTCGGCGTCCTTCAGCTTGCCGAGCATCGCGGAGACCTTCTCCGGCAGCTCCTCCGGGCGCCCCTTGACCAGCTCGCTGAGCTGGTGGACGACCGTGTGCTCACGGGCGAGGAAGTTGTAGGCGTCCATGCCGACCAGCGCCTCGATACGGCGCACACCGGAGCCGATGGAGGACTCGCCGAGCAGCTTCACCAGGCCCAGCTGGGCGGTGTTGTGGACGTGCGTGCCGCCGCACAGCTCCTTGGAGAAGTCGCCGATGGTGACCACGCGGACCCGGTCGCCGTACTTCTCGCCGAACTCGGCGATGGCGCCCTGCTTCTTGGCCTCGTCGATGCCCATGACCTCGGCGTGCACGTCCAGGTCGTGGGAGAGCACCTCGTTGATCTTCTGCTCGACGTCGGTCATCACGGCCGTGGGAACGGCGGCCGGGGAGCCGAAGTCGAAGCGGAAGCGGCCGGGCTGGTTCTCCGAGCCGGCCTGGGCGGCCGTCGGGCCGAGCGCGTCGCGCAGCGCCTGGTGGGTTAGGTGGGTGGCCGAGTGGGCACGGGCGATGGCCTTGCGGCGGCGGGCGTCGATGGACGCCTGGGCCCTGGCCCCTACCGTGACCTCCCCGACCTGGACGACGCCCTTGTGGACGTAGACCCCGGGCACCGGCTTCTGGGTGTCGCGGATCTCGATGACGGCACCGGTGTCGACCTTGATGCGGCCGGTGTCACCGGTCTGGCCGCCGCCCTCGGCGTAGAACGGGGTGCGGTCGAGCACGATCTCGACCTCGTCGCCCTCGGTGGCGGCCGGGGAGGAGACACCGTCGACGAGGATGCCGACGATGGTGGTCTCGCCCTGGGTGTCGCTGTAGCCGATGAAGTCGGTGGCGCCGGAGGCGTCCGCGATCTCCCGGTAGGCCCCGAGGTCGGCGTGGCCGGTCTTCTTGGCGCGGGCGTCGGCCTTGGCGCGCTCCCGCTGCTCCTTCATCAGGCGGCGGAACCCGGGCTCGTCCACGGAGAGGCCCTGCTCGGCGGCCATCTCCAGGGTGAGGTCGATCGGGAAGCCCCAGGTGTCGTGGAGCAGGAACGCCTTGTCGCCGGAGAGCACGCTGCCGCCGGCCTGCCTGGTCTCGGTGACGGCGGTGTCGAGGATGTTGGTGCCGGCCCTGAGCGTCTTGAGGAAGGCGTTCTCCTCGGCGACGGCGACCTTCTCGATGCGCTCGCGGTCGGTGATCAGCTCGGGGTACTGCCGGCCCATCATGGCGATCACGACGTCGACCAGGTCCGTGACGACCGGACCGGTGGCGCCCAGCAGGCGCATGTTGCGGATGGCGCGGCGCATGATGCGGCGCAGCACGTAGCCGCGGCCCTCGTTGCCGGGGGTGACGCCGTCGCCGATCAGCATCACGGCGGTGCGCATGTGGTCGGTGACCACGCGCAGGGAGACATCCGACGCCTGGGATTCGCCGTAGCGGACACCGGTCAGCTCGGTGGCCTTCTCGATGACGGCCATCGAGGTGTCGATCTCGTACATGTTCTGCACGCCCTGCAGAATCATGGCGAGGCGCTCCAGGCCGAGGCCCGTGTCGATGTTCTGGCTCGGCAGGTCGCCCAGGATCTCGAAGTCGTCCTTGCCGATGCCCTCGCCGCGCTCGTACTGCATGAAGACGAGGTTCCAGATCTCGACGTACCGCTCGTCGTTGACGGCGGGGCCGCCCTCGACGCCGAACTCGGGGCCGCGGTCGTAGTTGATCTCGGAGCAGGGGCCGCAGGGGCCGGGGACGCCCATGGACCAGTAGTTGTCCTTCATGCCCAGGCGCTGGATGCGCTCCTTGGGCACGCCGACGACCTCGTGCCAGAGGCGCTCGGCCTCGTCGTCGTCCTTGTAGACGGTGATCCACAGGCGCTCGGGGTCGAGGCCGTAACCGCCCTTGTCCTGGGGGCTGGTGAGGAGCTCCCAGGCGAACTTGACGGCGCCTTCCTTGAAGTAGTCGCCGAAGGAGAAGTTGCCGCACATCTGGAAGAAGGTGCCGTGGCGGGTGGTCTTGCCGACCTCTTCGATGTCGGGCGTGCGCACGCACTTCTGCACGCTGGTGGCGCGCTGGAAGGGCGGCTTGACCTCACCCAGGAAGTAGGGCTTGAAGGGGACCATGCCGGCCGGGACGAGGAGCAGAGTCGGGTCGTCCGCGATGAGCGACGCCGAAGGGACGACGGTGTGCCCGCGCTCCTCGAAGAAGCTCAGCCAGCGGCGGCGAATCTCGGCCGACTCCATCAGTGGTCCTCATTCCGGTTGTTCGAGTACGTCGTGTTCTCGATGTACTTCACTGTGCTGCTGTCGTTCTCGATGGCGGTGATCCGGCGGGGCTCCGGCAGGGCGGGGCTCTCGTGGATGCCGAGCGCCTCCTCCAGCTCCGCCTCCCGCTGGAGCATGTTGACGCGGACATCGAGTGCGAAGCCGACCGCCGCGTCCTTGAGCCGGTGCCCGGTCTCCAGGGCCTTGTTGGCCGCGCTGGCGGCGAGGCTCTCCGGAGTCAGCTGCCTCAGCTTGCGGTTGACCTTGGTGGTGGCCCACACACCGGCGGCGACGCCGGTGCCGAACCAGAACGTACGGCGGAACATCGCGGTCCTCAGTCCTTCTTTCGCTTGCCCCGCCGTGCGGCCGGGACCGTCCTGCCCACGATCACCGTTCGGCGCGGCGCCTTCGCGGGCGTGGCCTCGTCGCGGCCGCCGAGCGCGCGGCGGACGCCGTAGCCGAAGGCGGCCACCTTGACCAGGGGGCCGCCGAAGGTGGAGGCGACGGTGGAGGAGAGCGCGGAGGCGTTCGACGTCACCTCCTGCACGTCGGAGGCGATCGCGTCGACCCGCTCGATCTGGGTCTGCGCCGAGCGCACCGCCGTGGACGCGTCGGCCAGCAGCGGGACGGCCTGGTCGGTCACGTCCGCCACCAGCTTGGTGGTCGCCTTGAGCGTCTGGGCCAGCCTCGCCAGCGCCACGGCGAGGAAGGAGACCAGGATCGCCCAGAAGACGGCCACCAGAATCCCGGCAACCTCTCCACCGGACACTGTGCGCACCTGCTCCCTGAAACGTGCCTGAGCATCGATAAAGTCGTGCGACGAGCCTATCGCGCCGACGGCGGGGCTCCGTACCGGATTACCGGGCCCCGCCGCCCCGGGCCGCGGGCGGCCGGAAACGCGCGCGCCCGCCGCCCCGCCCGCCGGAGGCGGGAGGACGACGGGCCGTGGTGCCGCGCCGGGGCTGGGATCAGCGGGCGTAGTACTCGACGACGAGCTGCTCGTCGCAGATCACCGGGATCTCCTTGCGGTTCGGCTCACGGTCCAGGCGGAACGCCAGGGCCCTGAGGTTCACCTGCAGGTAGCGCGGGGTCTCACCGTCGGGGGCGAAACCACCCTCGCGGGCGACCTGGAACAGCGTCTTGTCCTTGGAGCGGTCGCGGACCTGCACGACGTCGTCCGGACGGACACGGAAGGAGGGCTTGTCCACCTTCTGGCCGTTGACCTGGATGTGGCCGTGGACGACCATCTGGCGGGCCTGGTAGATCGTGCGGGCGATGCCCGAACGCAGGACCAGCGCGTCGAGGCGGCGCTCCAGCTCGATGATCAGGGCCTCACCGGTCTTGCCCTGGACCTTGGCGGCACGCTCGTAGGCGCGGACGAGCTGACGCTCGGACACGTCGTACTGCGCGCGCAGACGCTGCTTCTCCAGCAGACGGACCTTGTAGTCCGAGTTCTGCTTGCGGCCGCGGCCGTGCTCGCCCGGCGGGTAGGGGCGGGCCTCGAAGTACTTGACGGCCTTCGGGGTCAGCGCGATGCCGAGGGCACGCGACTTCTTGACCTTGGGGCGGGACTGGTTCGCCATGAACCAAACACCTCGTTTTATCTGTGCGAATACGGCTTCACCAGGGTTAGGGGAGGTCGCATCCGCAGCCGGGGGGACCCTGCCTGTCCTTGCCGGACGGGCGGGGCAGCCGTTCCCCGAACTGGGCACATACGTGCAGCACGCGAGTGGCCCACCTGCCTGTTCCGGACGCTGCCGGAGGGTGGTGGGCTGCCCGCGACACCTTCGACGGTGCGCGACGCTCCTGGAGAACCCCGCCCGGGGGCCGGACTCTCCGGCTGGATGTCCCGCTCTGGTGAGCCGTTCCCTCTGGTCGAGGGCCCGGACACGGGACTCAGCACTTCGCGGCAGTCTACAGGGCGCTCAGGACCGCTTTCGACCCAGGTGCTTCCTGGTCCACTCGACCGCGTCCGCGTACCGCGCCTCGGCGCCGTGCCGGGTGGGGGTGTAGTACTCGCGGTCCTTGAGGGCGTCCGGGGCGTACTGCTGGGCGGCGATGCCGTCGGGCTGGTCGTGCGGGTAGACGTACCCCTGGGCGTGGCCCAGCTTCTTGGCGCCCTGGTAGTGCCCGTCCCGCAGGTGGGCCGGGACCGGGCCGGCGTGGCCCTTGCGCACGTCGGCCATGGCCTCGCCGATCGCGGTGGTCGCGGAGTTGGACTTGGGGGCCAGCGCGAGCGCGATGGTGGCGTGGCTGAGGGTGAGGGAGGCCTCGGGGAAGCCGATCATGGCGACGGCCTGCGCGGCCGCGACGGCTATGGGCAGCGCGCCCGGGTCGGCGACGCCGATGTCCTCGCTGGCGGAGATCATCAGGCGCCGGGCGATGAAGCGGGGGTCCTCGCCGGCCTCGATCATCCGGGCCAGGTAGTGCAGGGCCGCGTCCACGTCGGAGCCCCGGATGGATTTGATGAGGGCGCTGGCCACGTCGTAGTGCTGGTCGCCGTCGCGGTCGTACCTCACCGCCGCGCGGTCGACCGTCTCCTCCAGCGTGGTCAGGGTGATCTCCCCGTCGCCCTTGTCGAGGGAGGCGCCGGCGCCGGCCTCCAGGACGGTGAGGGCGCGGCGGGCGTCGCCGCCGGCCACCCGCAGGATGTGGTCCTCGGAGTCCTCGGGCAGCGCGAGCGCCCCGCCGAGGCCCCGCTTGTCGGTGAGGGTGCGGCGCACCAGGTCGCGTACGTCGTCGTCCGTGAGCGGTTCGAGGGTGAGGAGCAGGGAGCGGGAGAGCAGCGGGGAGATGACCGAGAAGTAGGGGTTCTCGGTGGTGGCCGCGATCAGGGTGACCCAGCGGTTCTCCACGGCCGGCAGCAGGGAGTCCTGCTGGGCCTTGCTGAAGCGGTGGATCTCGTCGAGGAAGAGGACGGTCTCCTTGCCGAAGCCGCCGGTGGCGCGGCGGGCGCCGTCGATGACCGCGCGGACCTCCTTGACGCCGGCGCTGATGGCGCTCAGCTCCACGAAGCGCTGGTCGGTGGCGCGGGAGACGACATGGGCGAGGGTGGTCTTGCCGGTGCCGGGCGGGCCCCAGAGGATGACCGAGGACGGTCCGGCGGGACCCCGGCCGCCCTCGCCGACCAGTCTGCGCAGCGGTGAGCCGGGCTTGAGCAGATGGCGCTGGCCTACGACCTCGTCGAGGGTGCGCGGGCGCATGCGTGCCGCCAGGGGACTGCCCGCGGGCTCCTTCTCCTGGCGTTCTTCGGCTGCGGCGGTGAACAGGTCGGCTTCCACGCTGGAAACCCTAAGTCACGCCACTGACAACGACCCCGGCCGCGCGCTCGTCCGGCGCGGTCAGCTCGTCCAGAAGCTCCACCAGCGGGTCAGGATCAGCATGGCGATGATGCCGAGGTGCAGCACGGGCAGCACCCAGGTGAACTCGCCGAAGAAGGACCTGAGCGGGCGCGGGGCGGGCAGGAAGCCCTGGCGCACGTTGAAGGACGTGACGTACCAGAACATGATGATCGTGGCGACCCAGGCCAGCGAGCACCACAGGCACAGGGCGTTGATCCGGTACAGGGACTGGTACTGGAGCCAGGTGCAGAACGCGACCCCGAAGAGCGTGCCGGCGTTGAAGGTCAGCCAGTACCAGCGGGGGAAGCGGGCACGGGCGAGCAGGCTCACGCCGACGCAGATCACGATCCCGTAGGCGACCAGGCCCAGCATGGGGTTGGGGAAGCCGAAGGCGGCGGCCTGCTTGCTCTGCATGACGCTGCCGCAGGACACCACGGGGTTGAGGCTGCAGCCGGGGACGAACGTCTTGCCCGCGGCCTTGGCCTCCAGCAGCTTGAACTTGTCGATCGTGATGACCCAGGCGGCGAGCAGTCCGGCCGCGCCGGTGATCACCAGCATCAGGGCGAAGGCGCGGCTGCCGCCCTCGGCGCGTCCCGTGCCGCGCGCGGCTTCGGGCTCCGTGGAGACCTCGTTGACTGTCGTCTTGCTCATCACGCCGGTTTCCGTCACTCGATAGATCGGGCCTGCTTCGGGCATCGGCCATTGTGCCGCACGGGCGCCCCCGCGCACCGTTCGCTGGGGATAAGTTCGGAGCGGGCCGGGCGCCCTGCCTCCATTTTCGGCCGCCTCCGCTCGCGCGGCAGCACAGGCGACCGAACGGTGACGGGCCGTACGACCGCGTGTCCGGCCCGCCGCACCCTCCGTGTCCGTGGACTCAGAGCCGGGACTCCAGCTCCGCGACGACCTCGCTGATACCGACCGCGCTCTGCTCGCCGGACTCCAGGTCCTTGACCTGGACGAGGCCCTCGGCGAGGTCGCGCTCGCCGAGCACCAGCGCGTAGCGGGCCCCGGAGCGGTTGGCGGCCTTCATCGCGGCCTTCAGGCCCTTGCCGCCGTAGGCGAAGTCGGCCGCGACGCCGACCTTGCGCAACTCGGTGACCTTGGCGAACAGCACCCGGCGGGCCTCCTCGCCGAGGGGGACGGCGAAGACGCTGGTGGTGGCCGGCAGGTCCAGCTCCACGCCCTCGGCCTCCAGGGCGAGGACGGTGCGGTCGACGCCGAGCGCCCAGCCGACGGAGGGCAGCGCGGGGCCGCCGATCATCTCCGAGAGGCCGTCGTAGCGGCCGCCGCCGCCGACGGCGGACTGGGAGCCGAGACCGTCGTGGACGAACTCGAAGGTGGTCCGGGTGTAGTAGTCCAGGCCGCGGACCAGCCGGGGATCGTCCTCGAAGGCGACGCCGGCCGCGGTGATCAGCTCGCGGACCTCCTCGTGGTACGCCTTGCAGGCGTCGCACAGGTAGTCGCGCAGCAGGGGGGCGTCGGTGAGCTGCTTCCGCACCGCCTCGCGCTTGTCGTCCAGGACGCGCAGCGGGTTGATCTCGGCGCGGCGCAGGGTGTCCTCGTCGAGGTCGAGTCCGCGCAGGAAGTCCTGGAGCGCGGCCCGGTACACCGGACGGCACTCGGCGTCGCCCAGGCTGTTGAGCAGGATGCGGAACTCGCGCAGGCCCAGCGAGCGGTACGCCTGGTCGGCCAGGATGATCAGCTCGGCGTCCAGCGCGGGGTCCTCGGCACCGATCGCCTCGGCGCCGACCTGGGAGAAGTGGCGGTAACGGCCCTTCTGCGGGCGCTCGTAGCGGTAGTAGGAGCCGGAGTACCAGAGCTTGACCGGGAGGTTGCCCGCCTTGTGCAGGTTGGCCTCCAGGGCTGCGCGGAGCACGGAGGCGGTGCCTTCGGGGCGCAGGGCGAGCCGGTCGCCGCCCTTGGTCTCGAAGGCGTACATCTCCTTGGTGACGATGTCGGTGGACTCGCCGACCCCGCGCGCGAACAGCTCGACGCTCTCGAAGCCGGGGGTCTCGATGTAGCCGTACCCGGAGTCGCGCAGGGGGGCGGCGATGGCCTCGCGCACGGCGAGGTACTCGGCGGACCGCGGCGGGATCAGGTCGTACGTGCCCCTGGGGGCCTTGAAGGTGCTCAACGGAAGCTCTCTCGTCACATTCCTCGTCGGGGAGCCGGGTCGGTTCCCCGGCCGGCGGCCACCTGCCGCAGATAGGGGTTGGTGGCGCGTTCCTGGCCGATGGTGGTCTGGGGGCCGTGGCCGGACAGCACCACGGTGGAGTCGTCGAGCGGCAGGCACACCCGCGCAAGGGAGTCGAGCATGTCCTGCGGCGATCCGCCCGGCAGGTCGGTGCGTCCCACGGAGCCGGCGAACAGCAGATCCCCGGAGAAGAAGACCGACGGGATGTCGGCACCCTCGGGCATCCGGAAGGTCACCGACCCCCTGGTATGGCCCGGCGCGTGCGCCACGGAGAAGTCCATCCCGGCGAGCCGGAGCCTCGCTCCGTCGGTCAGCTCCCGGACGTCGTCCGGCTCCCCCACGGTCAGTTCGCCCATGAGCGGCATCCCGATGGACCGGCCGAGCGCCTTCTCCGGATCGCTCAGCATGTAGCGGTCGTCGGGGTGAATCCACGCGGGCACGTCGTGCGCGCCGCACACAGGGACCACGGAGGCGACATGGTCGATGTGGCCGTGGGTGAGGACGACGGCGATCGGCTTGAGGCGATGCTTCTTCAGCGCTTCCCCGACTCCGGCGGCGGCCTGATGGCCGGGGTCGATGATCACGCACTCCTCACCGGCGGCGGGGGCGACGAGATAACAGTTCGTCCCCCAGGCCCCGGCGGGGAACCCGGCAATGAGCACGATCGTCCTTCGTTGTGTCGGTTCGGGCGGGCTCGCGCGGGCGGCCCATGGTGGAAGAAGGCCCCTGGAGCCTACCGGCGCTGCCGTTTCCTCAGCGAACCCATATACGGTACGGGGCTACACGCGCCTGTCGGATCACAGGACGCACAGGTACCGGTCGGCATACGACTCGCATGAGGGAGAAACCCGGTGGTCAGCCAGGAGCAGCGACGGCGTCAGCTCGCACGGGAGAAGTTCTTGCGGCAGCAGCAGCGGCGCACGGACTCGCGACGCAAGGCGCGCATGCGCAACTCGGTGATCGCGTCGGTGCTCGGCGTGATCGTGATCGGCAGTGTGGCGCTGTACACGACGGGCGTGATGAAGGACGACGGCGACAAGAAGGTGGACACCGCCGGGTCCTCGCCGAGCGCGGCCGCGAGCCCCAGCAAGGCCCCGGACCCGTGCGGGAAGCCGGCCGGGGGCGCGGTGAAGAAGCAGTCCTGGAAGAAGGAGCCGGCGATGTCGATCGACACGTCGGCCGACTACACCATGAAGCTGGCCACCACCTGCGGTGACATCGGCGTGGCCCTGAAGACGGCGGCCCCGCACACGGTGAACTCCTTCGCGTTCCTCGCGGACAAGGGCTTCTTCGACCACACCAAGTGCCACCGGCTCACCACGAACCAGATCTACGTCCTGCAGTGCGGCGACCCGACGGGCACCGGCACCGGCGGGCCGGGCTACACGATCCCGGACGAGAATCTGAAGGACAAGAGCCTCACGAAGAACACGTACCCGGCGGGCACGGTGGCGATGGCCAACACCGGGCAGCCGCACACCGGTGGCAGCCAGTTCTTCCTGGTCTTCAAGGACAGCCCGCTGCCGCCGTCGTACTCCCCCTTCGGCACGATCGACAAGGCCGGGCTGAAGGTGCTCGACAAGATTGCCAAGGCCGGCGAGAGCACCGGTCAGGGCGACGGCGCCCCGAACGCGACCGTCGTCATCGACAAGGCGACGGTCACGAAGTCCTGACG
>NZ_JBHXLV010000126.1:0-19185 GCF_042721685.1 Streptomyces sp. NPDC058459
GCGTCCGGCCACCGCCCTCGGTCCGCCTGGGTCAGCGGCGGGTGAGGGCCTCGCTCAGGACATCGTGCACATGGGTGTTGGCGTGCTTGCCGGTGAAGCGGTCCGACAGGGGACCGACCGCCGTCACCGGCACGTCGACTCCGGTGTGGCTGGACGTGGTCCAGTCGATGTAGAAGCTCTTGTCGCTGCCGCGGATGCTGAACGGCCCGTCCTCGGCGGAGACTCCGGTGCCGGACTCGTCGGCGGCGTCGGACTCCTCGACGGCCAGGCCGCCGGTCTCGTGGTCGCCGGTGACGACCAGCAGGGTGTCGGGGTGCGTGGCGACGTAGGCGCGGGCCACGGCGACCGCCTTCTCGAGCTCCCGCACGGACTGCAGGACACGCGTGCCGTTGTTGGCGTGGGCGAACTCGTCCACGCCCTCCTCCTCGACCATGAGGAAGAAGCCCTTCTTGTTCTTGTCCAGCGTGTCCAGGGCCTTGCTGGTCATGGCCGAGAGGCCGACCACCGGGCTGTACACGTCGCCCTGGCCTTCGGGGCGCTGCTGGAACATCTCCTCGTTGGCGAAGAGGCCGAGGAGCTTGCCGCCCTTGGCGCGGCTGAGCTGGTCCGCGTCATGGACGTAGGAGTAGCCGGCCTTCCTGGCCTTCTTGACGAGGTCGCCCTTGGTGCCCTTGCTGGCCTCGGACGGGTCCTCGGCGGGCTGGTCCTTGAAAGCGCCGGCCTTGCCCGCGGGCAGCCACCAGTCCTCGCCGCCACCGAGGATGACGTCCGGCTTGGAGACCTCGATGTACTGGCGCGCGATCTCGTCCTGCGCCGAACGGTTGGCGGTGTTGGAGAAGAACGCCGCCGGCGAGGCGTCGGTGACCTGCGCGGTGGTGACCAGGCCGGTGGCCTTGCCGGCCGCCTTCGCCTGCTGGCCGAGCGTGGCCAGCGGATTGCCGTCCACGTCGACGCTGATCGCGCCGTTGTAGGTCTTCTCGCCCGTCGCCCACGCGGTCGCCGCGGCGGCCGAGTCGGTGACTACGGCCTTCGGGTCGTCAGGTTCGGTGGTGAGCTGACCGGAGACGGGCAGCTTGTCCATCGCGAGCTGGCCACCCAGACCGGCCAGGTGCAGACGAGCGGCCTGACGCGCGGCCGCGCCCATGCCGTCGCCGTTGATGAAGATGACGTTCTTCGCCTTCGCGCTCTTGGCCTTGGCCGCACCGTGCGGAGCTGACGCGGATGCTCCCAGGGTCGGGCTGACCACCATCGTCACTACCGCGGCAGCGATAGCTGCGGCTGAGGGAGCGGCGAACCGGCGCGCCCTACGAATGTCCAGGGACACAGCGTCCTCCGTTGACGTTTTTCCATTGCTTGACCACGAACCTAGATTTCGTTGGGGGGTGATTGACCAAGTCCAGGTGTCCCGTGCACATCGAATTCGTTATGCCGAGGTGGGGGCTCGGGCGGGCTGCTTCTCGCCGGAAGCCTCGAAGGGGCAAAATTCCGCATTTCTCACCCCGTCTTCTGTGACGTCGCTCACGGGCCTGCCCCACCCACGTGCGCGCTTAGTAGAAGCCGCCTGACGGTAATGGGGGCATTTGGCCGCCTTGTAATGAATGCGAATGCTGCCGCACACCCGGAAATTCCGGCATGTCGCCTACATGCTGATTGCCGCGCGCGGTAACAGTTCTGACGTTCCGACAGCTCTTCTCGTCGGCCCCCCGCGTCGCGGGCGGACCCGCGCACCGCTCCGCCGAGGCGCCGCGGCCTACGAGGCGGCGTAGTGAGAGGGACCCATTGCCCTCCCTGGCGGGCGGTCCTAAGAATGTCGCCCCACAGGACGTCACCGCAGTTCGGAACCGGTATCCACGCCGAGATGACCGCGTACTGGGCGCCCCACGTCACCGAGCGAGTAGGAGCACCCCCACATGATGTCGCCCCGTACGCCCGCAAGACTGCTCGCCCTCACTCTCGGCCTGGGACTGGCCTCAGGAGCGCTGGGCGCGGCGGTGCCGGCCAGTGCCCGGCCGGCCGCCGCCCCCTCCGCTCCGGCCGCCTCCTCCTCGGCGCGGTACGCCGGGTCGGTCAAGGAGACCGTGAACAGCAAGGCGTTCCTCGACTCCGTGCTGAAGACGGTGGCGGCGAAGCGCGCCGCCCAGCCCGGCAGCACCCAGGCCGTGACTCTCCATTACGACGCCTCCCAGGCGCCGAGCTTCCGTTCGCAGATAGCGAGCGCGGCCTCGATCTGGAACAGCTCGGAGTCCAACGTCAAGCTCCAGGAGGCGTCGGGCAATGCCGACTTCTCCTACCGCGAGGGCAACGACCCGCAGGGGTCCCACGCCTCCACCGACGGTCACGGAGGCGGATCTGTCTTCCTGGACTACACCCAGATCAAGCAGAACGACCCCGTCCGGGTCGTCACCCACGAGACGGGGCACATCCTGGGTCTGCCGGATCACTACAGCGGACCGTGCAGTGAGCTGATGTCGGGCGGCGGTCCCGGCCCGTCCTGCACCAACCGTTACCCGGACGCCACCGAGCGCGCGAAGGTCGACCAGATCTGGGCCTCGGGAAGCACGCGGGCTCCAGGCGCGGCGGCCCAGCCTCCCGCCGACCCGAGCGCCGCCCAGCCGGCACAGCCCGCCCAGCCGGTCCAGCCCGCCCAGCCCGCGCAGCCGGCCCAGCCGGTCCAGCCGGTCCAGCCCGCCCAGCCGGCCCAGCCGGTCCAGCCGGTCCAGCCCGTGACGCCGGGCGGGC
This sequence comes from Streptomyces sp. NPDC058459, assembly GCF_042721685.1. NCBI lineage: Bacteria > Bacillati > Actinomycetota > Actinomycetes > Kitasatosporales > Streptomycetaceae > Streptomyces > Streptomyces sp. NPDC058459. Next base: position 2,740 of record NZ_JBHXLV010000126.1, read on the forward strand.
CCATGGGTCCGGGTGGGTCCAGGTGGCCGAACTGGCGCGTGGCGCCGGGTCAGGCTCCGGCGGGCCCGCTGTACTGCGGAGCCGTCAGCCGCTGACTCGATCCGGCCGCCGAACCCTCCATGCTCTGCGGGCGCGGCGGCCGGATCACCCGGTCAGACCTGGTTCAGACCACCGTCGACGAACAGTTCGGAGCCGGTGACGAAGCTGCTCTGATCACTGGCGAGGAAGAGCGCGGCTGCGGCGGTCTCGTCAGGACGGCCCATCCGTCCCAGCGGCACCAGGCTCGCGAAGTGCGCCTGCAACTTGGCGACTCCCTCCGCGTCGGCGGCCAGCCCGGAGGTGCCCGGGGTGGTGATCGGTCCGGGGACAAGGGTGTTCACCCGGATCTGCCGCCCCTTCAGCTCGGCGGCCCAGGTCCGTGAGAGAGAGCGGATCGCTGCCTTGGTCGCGCCGTAGACGCCGAAGGACTCACTGCCCGCGGTGGCTGCGGTCGATCCGGTGAGGATGACCGAGGCGCCGTCGTTGAGCAGCGGGAGTGCCTTCTGGACGGTGAAGAGCGTCCCTCGCACGTTGATGCCGAAGGTCGTGTCGAAGTGCTCCTCGGTGACCTGCTCGAGCGTGGCGAACTCGCCGCCGCCGGCATTGGCGAACAGCACGTCGATGCGGTGTCCCTGGTCGGCGACGACCGAGTACAGGCGGTCGATGTCGGCCAGGTCGGACACATCGCCCCGCACGGCGGTGGCTCCCGGACCGATCTCCGCCAGCGCGGCGTCGAGCGCTTCCTGGCGTCGGCCGGTGATGAACACGTGCGCGCCCTCTTGTACGAATCGTTTGGCGGTGGCCAGTCCGATTCCGCTGTTGCCTCCGGTGACGACTGCCGTCTTCCCGTCCAGCTGTCCCATGATCAGGCTCCTGTCCGGCACGGATCAACGCCCGCGCACTCTGCTGTCACAACGTCGAGGCCCGAACCGTGGTGCACGGGCTAAGTTATGGACGGTACGGTAAAAAACCGGGTTATGGACCACCGGGTCAAGAACTGTGGCGCTCGTCTCCCCGGTCCTCGGCGGCCTGTCCCTCAGGACCAGCTATCCGGTGCGGTACTGGTCGATGTGCTCGAAGCGGGGCAGGGTGGCGGGGCGGCCGCGCTGGAAGCCCGTGCTGACGAAGTCGTCCCCAGTGGTCGCGTGCAGCGTCCAGTTGACAAGGACTCTGCTTCGCGCTGTCAGGGTGGGCAGGGCGAACAGGTGGTACCCGCGCGCCACCACCTGTGCGGGGAAGCCGGACAGCTCGATGCCGACGGGCCGGGACACGGCGTAGGTGTCGCCCAGGTCGACGACCAGACCGAGGTCGCGGTGGTAGTACGGCTTGAGCGGCGTGCCACGGAGGGTCGCCGCGATGTTACGGGCCACCGCCTTGCCCTGGCGCTGAGAGTGCTGGGCCGTCGGAGGCGTGACGGAGTCCCCGCCCTTGGCGAGGTCCGGAACCGCCGCGGCGTCTCCGACGGCGAAGACCCCCGGCGCCCCCGGCACGCTCATGGTGGGGGTGGTGACGAGTCGCCCCTTCAGCAGATCAGCGTCCAACGTGTTGACCAGCGGACTTGCCGCGACACCCGCCGTCCAGACCAGGGTGCGGGTGGGCAGGGTGCGTCCGTCGGTGAGTTCCACCGCGCGCGCGGTCAGACGCTTGACGCTCGTCTCCAGGGAGATCTCGATGCCGCGCTTGCGCAGCGCCGCGAGCGCCTTGTCACCCAGGCGCTCACCGATCTCCGGCAGGAGCCGTGGTGCGATGTCCACCAGATGCCAGCTCAGGTCGGCGGGATTCAGACGCGGGAACCGGCGGGCCGCCGCCTCCGTGAGCAGTTGCAGGGCCGCCGCGGTCTCGGTACCCGCGTAGCCGCCGCCGACCACGACGAACCTGAGCCGCTCGGCCCGTTCGGCCGGGTCCTGGGTGACGGCCGCGGCGTCGAGCTGGCTGATGACGTGGTCGCGCAGGTACGCCGCCTGTGCCAGGGTCTTGATGCCCAGGGCGTGCTCCTCGATACCGGGAATATCGAGCAGGCGGGTGGTGCTGCCCGCGGCGATCAGCAGTACGTCGTAGTGCAGGTCGCGCTGCGCACCGCTCGCGGCCCGCACGGTCAGCTTCTTGCTGCCGGGATCGACGCCTGTCGCCATGCCGGGGATGTACCGGGTGCGGCGGAGGCGTCTTCGGAGGGAGACCGCGATGGACTGGGGGGTCAGCAGGCCGGACGCCACTTGCGGAAGCAGCGGAAGGTAGAGCTGGTAGTCCTCCGGGGAGACCAGCATCAGCTCGGCCTCTTCCGGCCGCAGGCTCCGTTCCAAGTGGTGGAGGCACTCGACGCCTGCGAAGCCGGCACCGACGACAAGGATTCGGGTGAGCGGCACGGCACCTCTCCTGACTGCGCTGCCGGGACCAGGGACTTACGTCATCGTCACCCTGACGCGGAGGGTTCGCACGCGGACGGCTGCTACGGCTGCCGGCGCGGGGGTACCCCGGCGGAAGGGACCGCACGGCCCAGGGGCGGAAGCGGAAGATCTCTCTGCCGCCGTGCGCTCCGAGCATGTCGGCTCGGACGGGTCCCGCGAGGAACGAGACCACCGCCGGGAACGGTACGCGTCCCGGCAGATCCGTACAGGTGACCCCGCGGCCGTGGTCCGTGCCGCGCCGTCAGGTGTCGGTGCCGCGGCTGAGGAACGTCGCGGGCATGAGCGGTGAGCCCTGTGCTTCGGTCGTAACCGTCACTGTGTCACCGGTGTCTTCCGCGCCGCGGGCAGGACACCCGGCATACTCCTCCGACGACCACCGGCAGGGAAGCCCACCCGCCGTGGCCTGTCGGAGAGTGCACGCGGTCGGCGTACCGTTCCGGACGGCCGGGACAACCGCCGTGCCCGCGTGTCCGGAGGCCGGGGCCCTGGGGGGCTACACCCCGGGTGCGGGTGAGCGGCGTGCGTCCTCCACCAGGCGCGCCGCGTCCTCGGCCGTGAGCCGGGGGTCGGCCAGCCAGCACCTGAGGGCTCCGACCACCGCGCCTGCCGCGTAGTGGGCGCGTATCGCGGCGGTGCCGTCGTCGTCCCGGGCGTCGGTGAACCACTGGGCGAGGTGGTCGTGGAGCTGGTCCAGGAAGAGGCGGCCGGCGGGGCCGTGGGAGAGGGCGAGATAGAGGTCGCGGTGGTCGCCCGCGTGACGGAAGACCGGCTCCACGGTGAAGTGGCCCGCGGCGGCGAAGGCCGACCGCAGCTCGGCTCCGATGTCCTCGATGCCGCCGGCCAGCAGGTCGTCCTTGGAGGAGAAGTGGGTGTAGAAGGTCGAGCGCCCGACGTCCGCGCGCTCAAGGAGGTCGGCCACGGTGATGGACTCGTAGCGCTTCTCGCGGATCAGTTCCTTCAGCGCGTTCATCAGCGCCGACCTGGTGCGCCGCACCCTGCGGTCCGAACGGTCCGCCGCTCTCATGACCCGCTCCCTCTGTGCCGAGTTCCCGGCCAATATCGCCGATCCGTCCGGTAGTGGACGTCCACCGCGATCTGTTCCTGGCGGCGCCGGCCCGTCTTCGTCAGACTCGTCAGAAACATTAGTCCGTTAGTGAACAACCGTCCAGGAGTCAGGGGTCCGCCCGGTCGCCGCCCCGGCTCCCCGGCCGCCCCGCCGCTCAGGGCACCCGGCTGCCCGCCCGCGAACCCCCCGGGGGGCCGTCGCCCACGCCCGACCCGGCACCCTCCAGGAGGAGAGCCCCATGTCGCACTTCGAGCGCCGCACCGCTCCCGCCGCCGCGCACGGCAGGGAGCCGGCGCCAGTCGACCCGGTGCCGCGCCGGAAATGGCTGGCCCTCACCATGATCTGTCTGGCCCAGTTCATGCTGATCGCCGACATCACCGTCGTCAACGTCGCCCTGCCCACGATCGGGCGTGCGCTCGACCTTCGGGGCGGGGACCTCACCTGGGCCGTCGCCGCCTATTCGGTGTGCTTCGGCGGACTGATGATCCTTGGAGGGAAGCTCGCCGACACCTTCGGCCGCCGCCGCATGCTGCTGACCGGGCTCGTCCTCTTCGTCGCCGCCTCCGCCCTCTCCGGCCTCGCCGGCGGCGCGGGCGCGCTCATCGGCGGACGCGCTGCCCAGGGCGTCGGCGCGGCCCTCATGTCACCGGCCGCGCTCTCCCAGGTCACCACCATGTTCACCGGCCGCGACCGGACACGCGCGATCGGCATCTGGTCCGCCATCGGGGGCGCCGGCGCCGCACTCGGCGTCCTCCTCGGCGGCGTCCTCACCTCGTACGCGTCGTGGCGCTGGATCTTCTTCGTCAACGTCCCCGCCGGCATCGCCGTTCTGACCGCTCTGCCCCTGCTGCTGCCCCGCACCGACACACCCGCCCGACGGCGGGTCGACCTCGCCGGCGCGCTGGCCGTCACCGCGACCGCCGCCCTCCTGGTCTTCGGCTTCGTCCGCGCCGGCGACGTCGGCTGGGCCGCACCGCAGTCCCTGGGTGCCCTCGTCCTCGGCGGAGTCGCCGCAGCGGTGTTCGTCCTCATCGAACGCTCCACCCAGAAGCACGGCGGGGAACCCCTCATGCGGCTGGAGATCCTCGCCAGGCGCCCCGTACTGACCGGCCTCGCCCTGATGCTCACCGCGTCCTCCCTGCTCCTGGCCGGCTTCTTCCTCAGCTCCCTCTACCTGCAGCAGGTCCTGCACTTCACCCCGGTCCGCACCGGACTGCTCTTCCTGCCCTGCGCCCTCGCCATCGGCCTCGGCGTCCACGTCGGCACCCGCACCGCGCGCTCCGTCGGTATCCGCCCCACCGCCACCACCGGCTTCCTCGTCGCCGCGACCGGCGCCGCACTCCTCACCCGGCTCGACGCCGACAGCGATGCCTGGCCGCACCTGCTGCCCGGTCTGTTCCTGCTCACCCTGGGAATCGGGGCCCTGCTCGTCTCCGCCACCACCACCGCACTCGCCGGCGCCGAACACGCCATAGCCGGCACCGTCTCCGGCATCGTGAACAGCGGCCACGAACTCGGCTCGGCCATCGGCGTCGCCCTCGTCACCGCGCTGGCCGGCACCAGCGTCACCGGACCTACCACGGGCGGCAGCTGGCCCACCGGCGGCTTCAGCACCGCGTTCACCGTCTGCGCCGCCCTCGCCGCCCTGGCCGCCCCCGTCTGCCAGTGGGCCATCCCCAGGGGACGCGCCGACGCCGACAGCGCATTGCCCAGCCACTGATCCCGGCCACTGATCCCCGGCCACTGATCCCAGCCACTGATCCCGGCCTGGCAGCGGAACGCGTCCCCCGTCCGATCGTGCCGGGTCTCCGGCCGCGCCCCGACCGGGAGCGCCCAGTCCGGTGAACCGGTGCCCCGCTCGGATGTCAGACGTCCGTGGAGCGGGCCATCGCCGACAGGAAGTGGCCGAAGCCGCCGCGGGCCCGGGAGCGCAGTCGCGGCGAGGTCAGGACCGGGCAGTCGGCGGTGCGCAGCACCCGGTGGCCGCGTCGTTCCAGAGCGCGCACCAGGGCGTGGTCCTCGCCGGTGGTGAGCGGCGGAAAACCCCCGGCGTCGAGATAGGCGTGGGCGTCGAAGCCCAGGTTGGCGCCGTGCACATGCGGGTGGAGCCAGGGCGCGCCCGCCGGGGGCCGCGTCGTCTCGTACAGCGCGAGGTGCGGCGCGGCCAGCGGCGAGGAGAGGGGGAGGGCCACGGTCCCGACGACGGCCTGCCAGCCCTCCCGCGCGCGGGCCCGCTGGTGGGCGAGCCAGCCGGACGGGACGACGCTGTCGGCGTCGGTCGTGGCGATCCACACGGCCGAGGGCCCGGTGAGGCAGCGTTCGAGCGCGAGCCGGACGCCGGCCGCGCGGGCCCGGCCGGGGCTCCGGCAGTCGGTCTCGACGACCAGGGCCCCGGCGTCGCGGGCCACTGCCGCCGTGCGGTCGCGGCAGGCGTCGGCCACCACCACTGTCAGCACCCGCTCGGCGGCCAGCTCCGGGTGGCGAGCGGCGCGGGCGAGCGCCGCCAGGGCCGACGGGAGCAGCCGCTCCTCGTCGTGGGCAGGGATGACGACCGCGAGGGTGGCCGCGCTCATGCGAGCCCTTCGCGAGCGGCCACTCCGGGCGGTGTAGGGCTGTCCGGGCCGGTGCGCTGGTGGACCTGGAGGACGAAGTCCTCCTCACGATGGTCGGCGAGGAGGGCGAGTCCCGGCTGAGCGTCGAGGCGGCGCGCGACACCGGTGCCGGTCCTCAGGTGCTCCGCCACCGGATGGTTCCAGTGGACGGTCACCAGAGTGCCGGCCGGGTCGAGCGAGCCGAGGGTACGTTCCAGCAGCTCGTCCAGGGTGCTGTCGTCCAGGTAGTAGAGCAGCTCGGACAGCACGATGAGGTCGAACGATCCGTCCGGCCACTCCTCGGGCACCCGGGTCCGGCGCACCGACACGTTCGGCAGGCCGGCCGTGCGCATACGGGCGGTCTCGACCGCCGACTCGACCCGGTCACAGGCGAGTACGGCGTCGCAGCGCTCCGCCAGGCGGACCGTCAGCTCACCCACCGAGCAGCCGGGCTCGAACGCGCGACGGTAGCGGGCCATCGGCAGCGCGGCGACGGTGAGGTCGTACTTGCGCCGCTCGTACCACCGTTCGGACAGCCGCCACGGGTCCCGGGCCGCGCGGTACATACCGTCGAAGTACGCGTCAGGCGTACGGGGCCGGGTCATCCGAACACCACCTCCCAGCCGCGCAGATGGTGGGCCAACTCGTGCGGAGGCAGCACCGCGGCATCCTGCGGCGCGTCACCGAGCGGCCGGGTCTGGGTGACGAACCGGTCGACGGCGGCACGCTTGCGCGTCTGGATCCCGGGCGGCAGGACGATCCGGCCGGCCCGCCGCCACGGCACCCCGGCGTCTCCGGGGCGGCCCCAGTGCCACAGCCACACCGGGTACAGCCGGCACGGCACCGACGCCGTACGGGAGGCGGCCAGCGCGGCGCGGCCCGCCGCCTCGTGATCACCGTGTACGTCCCGCGTCCACGGCGCGAGGCAGAGCACGGCGTCCGACAGCAGGGCGGTCAGCTCGTCCGTCAGGCGCTCCTCGTGCCGGGCCACTTCGGTGTCGGGCAGCCGCAGTCGCACGATCTCCGCCTGCGGTGCGCCCAACTCCGCCAGTGCGTCGCGTAGTTCACCGGCCCGCAGCTCGGCGAGCCGGGCCGGGGTCAGACGTGTGGAGCCGGGGTGTGATCCCTCGCCGTCGGTGACGGACACCACGGTCAGCGCGACCCCGGCCGCCGCGAGCAGGGCGAGGGACCCGCCCACGCCCAGGACCTCGTCGTCCGGGTGAGCCGCCACCACGACGACCCGCCCCGCCGTGGGCAGGACGTACTCCGCCATCCGGTCCCAGCCGTCCCACGCGCGCCACTCCCGCTCGTCAGTGCCGGGGGCCTGTATCGGGTCGGCGTAGTCCTCGGCGGCGCTCAACGGCCGGCTCCGGCATCGCGGCACACCAGGGCGCCCAGGGCTGCGAGATCCCGTTCGGCGTGGTGCTGGCGTACGTAGACGGTCAGGTCGGCCACGGCCCGCGCGTGCCGCTCGTCGTGGCACAGCGGCCCCGCGCCGGTCGCCCGGCCGACCCGGTCCAGCACCTCGGCGCACACCTCTGCCAGGAGTGTCCGCACCCGCAGGGCGCGCAGCCCGGCCGTACCCGCCTTGTCCAGGGGGTCGGCGTCGATCTCCTCGGCCGCCCGCGCGAGCGCCGTGTCGGCGGTGTGCAGCCGCAGGTCGACCGCACCGGCGTGGGCGTCGGTGAAGGGGTCGGCGCGCCCGCCGGCCCGCTCGAACAGGACGCGGGCCACCGCTCGGGCGCCGCCGTACCAGCAGGCGGCCACGCCTACGCCACCGTGGTGAAAGCCGGGTCGGCGCAGGTACGCCGCCACTCCGCCGACCGGGGTCGCGGGGACCGCGGTGAAGCGGACGTCCGGGCTGTCGCTGCCGGCCATGCCGACCGCCTGCCATGTCCCGGGCACCGGCCGGCAGCCGGGCCCGTCCTCGGACGCCGGCCGCGCCGCGTCGCCGGGGGCGCCTGGGATGCCGGTGCGCACCGCGAAGAGCCGGCGCCCGTCGTCGGCAAGCGCGGTGACCAAGGCGTGCGTACAGCTGTGCGCCCCGGAGCAGTACTGCTTGATCCCGTCGAGCACCCATCCGTCCGGGGTACGGGTCGCGGTGAGCCCGGCGCCGGGCGGCTCGGCCGCCCACACCCCCCAGTACTCCCCGGGCCGCACCGGCTCCCCGTCCAGCTCGGCGAGGATCGCGGTCGCGTCCAGATGCCCCTCCGCCAGCCGGGCCGTGCACAGATCCTCGCGCGCGATCTCCGCCAGCGCGTCGAACCGGGCGGCGGTCCTGCCGCTGCCGGGCAGCGGGCAGTCCACCCGCCCGGCCGCCAGCTCGTCGGCGTACCGGACGAACGCCTCGGCCGCCCTGGACCTAGCCGGTCCGTTCCCGCCCGGGTGAGCACACGGCGCGGTGGGGTCCGGGGGCTCTTCCCGGCCGGCGGGCGGGGGAAGCACATCATGCATGGCGGCACTCCTCGCTCGTCTGCCGTGGTCGTTCGTGGTTCGGTGAACCGAAGGCGGGCCGGGCCGACATGCGCCGGACCCGCCCTCGTCGTCGGGCAGGTGCTCAGACCTCGCCGCGCCACTCGCCGGTCGTGGTGCCGCCGCGCTCCTCGATGAAGTCCTTGAACCGCCTCAGGTCACCGGTGGCCTGGCGCTTGACGAAGCCGAGCTTGTCCCCGACCTTCTCGGCCAGGCCCTCCGGGTCGTAGTCCAGCTGGAGCATGACCTTGGTGGTGCCGTCGTCGAGGCGGTGGAACGTGACCACCCCGGCCTGGTGGACCTCCCCGCCGATGCTGGTCCACGCGACCCGCTCGTCGGGGATCTGCTCGGTGATCTCCACGTCGAACTCCCGCTCCACCCCAGCGATCTTCGTCTTCCAGTGGAGGAGGGACTCGGTGCGCTGCTCGATACGCTCCACGCCGTCCATGAACTGCGGGAAGTCCTCGAACTGGGTCCACTGGTCGTAGGCGTTCCGGACGGGGACGTTGACCTCGATGGACTCTTCCACCTGCGACATGCCGCTCTCCTTGGCTTGGCTCCGGCCGGCACCGCAGGGGCGGCCGGGCTGACGTCGGTCCAGCTCCGAATGCCCTGGCTGAACCGGGTGACACTCCTTCACCATGGCGGGTGGGCATGATCCACGCACGTCGCGCCGGGCGCCGGAGTGACAGCGGGGAGGTCATCCGCCGACCGGCGCACGGTCCTTGCGCTGAGGCACCTTCCAGGGGTTGCTGCCGCGCAGCGGCTCCGGGAGCAGGGCGTCGGGGACGTTCTGGTAGGCGACGGGCCGCAGCCAGCGGGCGACGGCCCTGCTGCCGACGCTGGTGTGCAGCGCTGCGGTGGTCGCCGGCCAGGGCCCTCCGTGGTGCATGGCGGGGGTGACGGCCACGCCGGTGGGCCAGCCGTTCCAGATGAGGCGTCCGGTGTTCCCGGCCTCCGTCAGCCGGCGGACCAGCCCGTCCTCCACGCCCTCCTGTCCGTGCACCGTGGTCGTGAGGCTGCCGGGCAGGACGTCCAGGGTCTCCAGCAGGTCCTCGGGGGAGTCGTAGGTGACGACCAGTGAGGCGGGTCCGAAGCACTCCCGCAGCAGTTCCTCGGGGAAGGCGCGGATGTCCTCGGCCGAGGTGGTCAGCAGTGCGGGGGCGGAGCGGCGCGGGTCCGCCGGTGTTCCGGGCAGGTGCAGCGGACTGACCGCCTGGTGGGAGGCGAGGTCCCCGAGGGTCTCCCGGTAGGCCGCCGCGATCCACTGGCCGAGCAGCGGGGCGGGAGTGACCGCGGCGATCTCCCGGCGCAGTACGTCGTCCAGACCGTGGCCGGCCGGCAGGAAGAGCAGGCCCGGCTTGGTGCAGAACTGGCCCTGGCCGAGCGTGACCGAGGCGACGTACTCCCGGGCTATGTCCGCGCCGCGCGCCGCGCAGGCCGCCGGGGTGACGACGACGGGGTTCAGTGAGCCCAGTTCGCCGTAGAAGGGGATGGGATCGGGCCGGCTGCCGGCGAGGTCGAACAGGGCCCGGCCCGCCGCTGTGGAGCCGGTGAAGCCGACCGCCTTGATAGCCGGGTCGGTGACCAGGCTCCGGCCCTCCGCCCGGCCGTGGACGACGCTGAGGACGTCCTCCGGGACCGCCCGCGCGACCAGTTCCCGGGTCAGGTCGGAGAGCCGGGGGTGGCCCTCGTGCGCCTTGACCACGACAGGGCAGCCCGCGGCGAGCGCGCTGGCGGTGTCGCCGCCCAGCACGGAGAAGGCGAAGGGGAAGTTGGATGCGGAGAACACGGCGACGGGACCCAGCGGTACCAGCATGCGCCGGATGTCGGGCCGGGGCGCGGGCTTGGCGGCGGGGTCGGGCGGGTCGATCATGACGTCGAGGAACGCCCCGTCCTCGACGACGTCGGCGAACATCTCCAGTTGCGCCTGTGTGCGCCGGATCTCGCTGTGCAGGCGGTCCAGGCCGAGCCGGGTCTCGTCCTCGGCGACGGCGGCCAGGTGGGCGCTGTTCTCGCCCAGCGCACCGGACAGGCCGCGCAGCAGGGAGGCACGCGTGGGCAGCGGGAGAGCGGCGAGCGCCGGGGCGGCGGCCCGCGCTCGCGCCGCCGCCTCGGCGGCCGTGCGGGCGGGTTCCGAGGAGGGCGGCGTGGAAGGGGCGGGGGTGCCGGAGGTGCTGGAGGTGCTGGAGGTGCTGGGGGTGCTGAGGGAGGACACGGGTCTGCCTTTCGTCGACTGGGGGAGGGGGCGGCCCCACTGGTGGGGAACGTGCGTCACCCGGAGGGCGTTCGTGCCGCTTCGGCCAGGAGTTCCGCGAGGTGCACTGCCTTCACCCCGGACCGTCTCCGGCGCAGACCGGTGCGCAGTTGGCGCAGGCACCCCGGGTTCACGGCGGTGACGTAGTCGACTCCGGCGGCCTCGATCTCGGTGATCTTGGCGTTCAGGATGCGCCGGGAGTCGCGGGGCCTGAGCAGCGAGTAGGTCCCCGCGGCACCGCAGCACGTCCCGGCGGAGGGCAGCTCCACGTAGTCGGCCACCTGGGCGATCAGGTCGCGGGGCTGCCGCGTCACGCCGAGCCCGTTGCGCAGGTGGCAGGAGTCCTGGAGGGCCACCACGGCCCGGCGGCCGTCCACCCGGAGTTCACCCCGCGCTCCGCGGTGGACCAGATGGACGGACAGCTCGCGCACCCGCCCGGCGCCGAGGACGGATGCCAGATGGGCGGCGCAGCCCCCGGAGGTGGTGACGATGGTGCCGGGCAGGTCGTCCCCCAGTCGCCGGGCGAGCCGCTCGCCCGCCGCCGTGTCGCCGTTGTGCGCGTGGAGGGCGCCGCAGCAGCCCTGGTCCGCGGGGACCGCGAGTTCGGGTGCCAGCTCGCGCGCCGCCCGGCTGACCTCGGGGAACAGGACGCGCTCGAAGCAGCCGAGCATGAGCGACGCCTCGGGCACCGGCTGCCCGGTCGGGAGGCCGGTACGAGCGGCTCCGCGCACCGCGCCGAGCGGGGAGAAGATCCGCCGCATGCCGGCCACCAGCATCAGGGCGCGGGCGAGCGGCGGGCGTCTGCGTCCCCGCCATTGGTGGTCGCGCCACTGTTCGAGCAGTTGCCCGTACTCGACGCCGGCCGGGCAGACCGGCTCGCAGGCCCGGCAGCCCAGGCACTGCGACGCCTGCTCATCGAGGGTCGGGTCGTAGGGGTCCAGATCGCCGTCCTGCAGCGCCCGCATGAGGGTGATCCGGCCTCGGGGCGAGGACGCCTCGTCACCGGTCTCGGCGTAGGTGGGACAGGCGGGCAGGCAGAAACCGCAGGATATGCAACGGGAGAGGAGGTCCGGGTCGAAGACGGGATCGGTCATGAACCAAGCTTTCCGGGATTGAGGATTCCCGCCGGGTCGAAGGCGTCCTTGACCCGGCGCAGCAGCGCCGTCTGAGCGGGGCCGAGCTGCGTGGACAGGTAGGGCAGCTTGGCCGCGCCCACGCCGTGCTCACCGGTGATCGTGCCGCCCAGGTCGACGGCGGCCGCGAAGATGTCCCGGAAGGCGAGTTCCGCCCGCGCGACGGCCTCCGCGTCGTCCGCGGAACCGATCACGCAGGTGGGGTGGAGGTTGCCGTCGCCCGCGTGGCCGAAGGTCGCGATGGTCAGGGCGTGGCGCTCGGCGATGCCGTCGATGCGCCGCACCATCTCGGCGATGCGCGGGCGGGGGACGGTCGCGTCCTCCAGGATGGTCAGGGAGCCGAGCCGGGAGAGGGCCGGCAGCGTGCAGCGGCGGGCCGCCAGCAGGGCTTCCGCCTCGGCGACATGGGCGGCCCGGGTCACTTCCAGCGCCCCGCTCGCGGCACACGCCTCGCTCATGTGCTCCAGCGCGCGTGCCACGGCGTCGGGTTCGCCGTCGTCGCCGAACAGGAGGAGGGCGCCCGCGTCGGTGCGCAGCCCGAGACCGGCGAACGCCTCCACTGCCGCGATGCAGGGCCGGTCCAGGAATTCCAGGGTCGCGGGCAGCACGCCGCCGGCGATGATCGCCGTGACGGCCCGGCCCGCGGCGGCGAGGTGCGGGAAGTAGGCCACTCCGGTGCCGGAGGTCCGGGGGGCCGGCCGCAGGGCGAGGGTCGCCTCGGTGATCACCGCGAGGGTGCCCTCGGAGCCGGTGAGCAGCCGGGTGAGGTCGTACCCGGCGACGTTCTTGTGGAGCCGGCCGCCGGTGCGGATCACCTCGCCCGTGGGCAGCACCGCCTCCAGGCCGAGGACGTGGTCGCGGGTGACGCCGTACTTCAGCCCGCGCAGCCCGCCCGCGTCGGTGGCGATGGTGCCGCCGATCGTCGCGACGGTCCGGCTGCCCGGATCGGGTGCCCACAGCAGGCCGTGTCCGGCGGCGGCGTCGGCCAGCCGGGCACTGGTGACACCCGGTTGCACGCGCGTCAGCAGCTCGGCCGGCGCGATCTCCAGGATGCGGTTCAGACGGGTGAGGGAGAGGACGACACCACCGCGCAGCGGAACGGTCGCGGCACAGAGGTTGGAACCGGCACCGCGTGGCACGACCGGGACACCGTGCCGTCCGGCGAGGCTCAGGACGGCCGACACCTCCTGCGTGTCGGCGGGGAACACGACGGCGTCCGGTCGTGCGGAGAAGAGCGGAGTCGCGTCGCGGCTGAAGGGTGCGAGGTCGCCGTCGGTCTCGCGGTAGTGGCCGGCGCCGACGATGGACTTCAGCGCGGCTCTGACAGGGGCGTGCACGAGGGCCTCCAGGGTCTGTCCCCGCCTCCCGCCGGGAAGCGGGGACAGACCGGGCACTAGAGGGTGATGGCGGAACGGTCGGCGATGAGCACCGGCGAGTCGTAGAGCGGCACGCCGGTGAAGGTGTACGTGTCGCCCTGGACCGACCAGTGGTCGGCGGGAATGTCGTTGACGGCCCCGGTCCGCAGGTCGACGAGGACCGGGTCGGTGAAGTCGCCGCCCCGGAAGGTGAGGTCGGTGGAGGTGCGGGCGGTGTCCTCGCTGGGCTTGCCCGCCGCGGACCAGAAGCCGACGAGCTGCCGTCCGGTGTCGCGCTTGGCGAACGCCCGTACGGTCAGCGGCGTGCTTGAGGTACTGCTCCAGGAGTAGTCGGGCAGCGGCTTGACGGTGCTGTCCAGAAGGGACGCCACGCTCTGCACCGCGTAGAAGGCGGGCTTGGCGTAGCGGATGCTCTTGTCGGTGTTCGTCCGGAGCAGGCCCTTGCTGTTGATCTTCGCGGGGTAGTGCAGGTCGGAGATGCTGAACACGCTGGTGCTGATGTCACGTCCCAGGTCGTTCACCAGGCGGCGCAGGAGCCACTTCGACTGGCTCAGCTCGGTCCAGTCGAGGTCTCCCAGGGCGCCGTAGCTGCCGGGCCCGCTGGGCGCGCCGTTCTCCCCCTGCCGTACGACGCCGCCGGGGGCGTACTGGGCGATCAGCGCCTGGAGCTTCGCGACCTGCTGGTAGGTCCAGGCGTCGTCGGGATCGGCGTTGTACGGGTGGTAGCTGATGCCGCTGAGCAGCCCTGCCTTGCCCTGCTGGGAGAGGCGGGTGAGGAAGTCCCGGGCGTAGGGGACGTCGATGCCGGCCTCCTGGCCGAAGATCACCGCGTTCGGCTGCTCGGCGCGGACGAGGGAGGCGGTGCGGACGTAGAAGTCGGTGTAGTCGGCGACCGGGATGCCCGCGAGGTTGGGCTCGTTCCACACCTCCCACTCCGCGACCCGGCCCTTGTACCGCTTCACCGTCGCCGTCACCCAGGCGTCCCAGCCGGCCAGTGCCTCGGCCGAGGAGGGCAGCTTGCCGCCGAGGCCGGAGCCGCCGCCCCCGGTGTAGGCGCCGTTGCCGTAGGACAGCTGGAGCCAGGGCTTGAGGCCCTGGCGCCGCGCGTCGTCCACGACGCGGTCCAGCCACGCCCAGTCGTAGACGCCCCTGGTCTGCTCCGTCTTCGCCCAGCCGCCCTGGAGGCGGACGCCGGTCGCGCCGAGCCGTCCCAGGTAGGGGCCGAACGCCCGGTAGTCGGTGTAGCCGCGGTCCAGGGTCTCGGCGCCGACGAGCAGCTTGGACGAGCCGACCTGCTGTGCGGTCCGCGGGGCGATCGAGCCGAGGTACGGCCAGCCCTGCGGGGCGCTCTCGGTGACGACGCGCACGTCGTCCACCCAGGCGGTGCCGGTGCCGGCGGTGGACACACCGGCCCGCAGTCCGTCCAGAGCCGTCGCGGCCGTCCTGAAGGCCAGGCCCTCGGCCCGGCGTTCGCCGTCGACGTACACCTCGGCCGTCGCCGTGGACGGGTGCGCCACCACCCTGATGTCGTACCAGCGGTCGGCCGTGTAGGCACCCAGGTCGACTCGCCTGGTCCCGTCGTAGGTGTACAGGCGCCCGTCGGCGCTCAGGGCCACGGTGACGCTGTGGCCCTGGGAGCCGTCGAGGTGCACCCCCACCGTCGCGGAGGTCTGGGCGGCACGCAGCCGGAAGCCCGTGTCGACCGCCGAGGAGGTGCTGGGGAAGCGGGTGCCCACGATGACCGGGGCGCCGGTGGAGGTGTCCTTGAGACGCAGAGCGCGGTCGACGGTACCGGGCACGTCCTGCGCTGTGGCGTCGCCGCCCCCGCCCGAGACGGACCAGCCGGCCGGAACGGCGCCCGGTGCGGTGGTGTCGAAGTCGCCGGTGAAGTCCGCCGCGGCGGCCGAGGCGGAGGCCGTGACGGACACCAGTGTCCCCACGAGCGTGCCCGCCAGCAGCAGGGCCAGTGACGGTCTGCGGTAGTGCTTGACCATGGTCGGTTCCTTCTTCCTTGAAGGCTGTCGTCAAAGGTGGGTCAGTCGCGCAGAGAGGACGTGAAGCGGCTCTCGCGGCTCTTCTCGTACGCGCGCAACGTCTCGGCGTCGGCCGGATAGGTGCCGCGCAGCGGCGCGCCGGCGGCCACGCGCTCGGTGATGAACGTCTCCAGCCGCTCCTGCTCGCGCGCCTGCCGGGCGATCACCGCCACCAGGTGCCGCGGTACGCAGACCACCCCGTCGGCGTCGCCTACCAGGACGTCTCCGGGGTACACGGCGACCCCGGCGCAGCCGATGGGGACCTGGAGGTCCACGGCGTGATGCAGGGCCAGGTTGGTCATCGCCGACGAGCCGCCCGCGTAGACGGGGAGCGGGAGGCGCTCGATCTCCCCGATGTCGCGCAGCGTGCCGTCGGTGATCAGCCCGGCGGCGCCGCGCACGGACAGCCTGGTGAGGAGGATGTTGCCGGCCGAGGCGGCGCGGCCCTGGCCGCGGCAGTCCATGACGAGGATCTGTCCGGGTCCGACCTGCTCGATGGCCGCCCGCTGGGGGTGGTCGTAGTCGTCGTACACGTCGAGGGTGTCGACGTCCTCGCGCGCCGGGATGTAGCGGAGGGTGAACGCCTCACCGACCATGCGGGGCGTGCCGGGCGTCACGCACGCGAGGCCGGCGAGGAAGGTGTTGCGCAGGCCGTGCTTGAACAACTGGGTGGTGATGGTGGCGGTGCTGGCCTCGCGGAGAGCGGCCAGGTCGTCGGGGTTCAGCGGCGCCTGGGGCGTCTCGGTCATGATGCGGTTCCTCCGAGGTGGTCTGCGGTGGCGGGCACCGGGTCGGTGGCGGGCGAGTCGAGGGACGGGTCGGTGCCGGGCGGCCTGATCTGGGCGGTCAGTCCGCCGTCCACGGTGAGGACCTGCCCGGTGATGAACGAGGCGTCCGCCGAGGCCAGGAAGGCGACGGCCGCGGCGACGTCGGTGCCGTCGCCCACGCGGCCCAGCGGCACGGGCCTGGCCCGGCTGCGGCGCTGGGCTGCGTCCAGCAGCTCGTAGCGGTCGTTGACGATCGGGCCGGGAGCGACGGCGTTGACCCGGATGCCCAGGGGGGCGAGTTCGAGAG
>NZ_JBHXLV010000127.1:0-19172 GCF_042721685.1 Streptomyces sp. NPDC058459
CTCCCCTTCCCCGGGGTGAGCGGACGGCCGCCTGCCGTGCCGTGCCTACTTGGTGCGGATGACGATCGAGCCGCAGACCTTGTCGGCGAAGGTCTGGCGCTTGGCGTCCCAGGCCGGCCACAGGTAGCCGAGGTAGCAGGGCAGGGAGTCGAGGAAGTGGGCGAGCTGGCGGACGAACGCCATGCCGCCGCCGAGCGGCTGACCGGTGTCCTCCTTCAGCGTGCGGGTGCCCATGACCTTCTTGCCGACCGTCTGGCCGGTCTTGCCCTCCTGGATCACCTGCCAGACGAACAGGCCCAGCCCGGCGAGGTAGCCGACGAGCGACAGTATGCCGATGTGATTGCTGGCCCCCACCAGCACCAGGATGTACGGCACCGCGTACACCAGGGTGTCGATCAGCCGGCTCAGGAAGCGCAGGCCCCAGTTCGCGTACCGCGGCTGCTGGTAGTCGTAGCCCGGCTGCTGCGGGTAGCCGTAACCGGCCTGCTGCGGGACCGGGGGCGCCTGCGGGTAGCCGTAACCGGGCTGCGGGGGCGCGCCCTGCGGGTAGCCGTAACCGGGCTGCGGCGGCACGCCCTGCGGGGCCTGCGGGTAGCCGGGCTGCTGCGGCTGCCCGTACCCCTGCTGGGGGTCCTGCGGCTGACCGTACGGGTTCTGGGGCGAGCCGAAACTCATGGCTGGATTCCTCCGTTGGTACTGCGGGGACGACGCGGACAGCACGGAGGAACGTCAAGATCTGAGCGGTTTGCCCCCCACCGGACCGCGATGTATGCGCCGTTCATCGTTGTGGAGCCGTCACGCGTTGTCCAGCCGCATCAGCGAGGTGTTGTGCAAGCGCAACATCAACGATCATCGCCAGACATCTGGGACGCGACGGTGGCGCAGCCCACGCGGACCGGATTGGAACCGGGGGCCCGTCATCCGCGAGGATGGGGGCATGACCGCCCAGATTCTCGATGGCAAGGCCACCGCAGCCGCGATCAAGTCCGATCTGACCGCCCGCGTGGCGGCGTTGAAGGAGAAGGGAATCACGCCCGGCCTCGGTACCGTCCTGGTCGGTGAGGACCCCGGAAGCCAGAAGTACGTCGCGGGCAAGCACCGCGACTGCGCCCAGGTCGGCATCGCCTCCATCCAGCGCGAACTGCCCGCCACGGCCACGCAGGAGGAGATCGAGGCGGTCGTCCGCGAGCTGAACGAGGACCCCGACTGCACCGGCTACATCGTCCAGCTCCCGCTGCCCAAGGGCATCGACGAGAACCGCATCCTGGAGCTGATGGACCCAGAGAAGGACGCCGACGGCCTGCACCCGATGAACCTCGGCCGTCTGGTCCTGAACGAGCCCGCTCCCCTGCCCTGCACCCCCAACGGCGTGCTCACCCTGCTGCGCCGGTACGGCGTGGAGACCAAGGGCGCCGAGGTCGTCGTCGTCGGCCGCGGTGTGACCATCGGGCGTTCGATGCCGCTGCTGCTCACCCGGCGCAGCGAGAACGCCACCGTCACCCAGTGCCACACCGGCACCCGTGACCTCGCCTACCACCTCAAGAAGGCCGACATCGTCATCGCGGCCGCCGGTGCCGCGCACCTGATCCGCGCCGAGGACATCAAGCCGGGCGCGGCCGTGCTGGACGTCGGTGTGTCCCGCAACGCCGAGGGCAAGATCGTCGGTGACATCCACCCGGACGTCGCCGAGGTCGCCGGGTGGATCTCCCCGAACCCCGGTGGTGTGGGCCCGATGACCCGCGCCCAGTTGCTGGTCAACGTGGTGGAGGCGGCGGAGCGGCGTGCCGGCTGAGGACTCCGGGGAGCCGCAGGTCCGGGACGCGATCAGCGCTCCCGACGCCCAGGGGCGCACCAGGCGCGTCACCCGCCGCTTCCCGCTGTTCACCAAGGACACCGCCCGCCCCGAGGGCGGCGGCCGGGCCGCGGCCGGTGACGCCCCGGCGCCCGCCCGGCAGTGGCCCATGCTCGTCGTGCTCTGCACGACCGGGCTCGGCCTGCTGCTGATCGCCCTCGACGTCACCCGCGTCGGCCTGCTGCTGATCGGCGCCGCCCTGCTGGCGGGCGGCGCCCTGCGCTGGACGCTCCCCGGTGTCGGCATGCTGGCCGTCCGCTCCCGGTTCACGGACATCGTGACCTACGGGGTACTGGGCCTCGTCATCGTGCTGCTGGCCCTAATGGCGCAGCCCGACCCCCTGCTGAAACTCCCGTTCCTGAAGGACACCCTGCACTTCACGGCGGCCAACTAGCCGTTCGGACAAGGCCGGTGGCTCACCCCCGCCCCCGATCAGGGGCGAGCCACCGGGACTTCACCCTGGCGCCCGGCGGCCGTGCCGGGCAACGTCCGTCCGTGCGCTGTGGCACGGAGGTGACCGTTCCGCCACGGTGTCCGTGCCCTGCCACAGCCTCGATCGGGCCTGGATCAGGGGCAGTTCGGCGGATACGTGCCGAAGGCGCCCCTCGCCCCGCCCGCCGCGGCTACCGTGGAGCGGGGGCGGTGCCGTGACGCGGGGAGGCGTCATGGTGCCTGCCGGGGGAGGAACGAGGGGGAGGGCATGGCCCGTTGGAAGGCGCTGCCGGAAGATCTCGATCCGCAGATCGGGGAGTTCACCGGGCAGCTGCGGCGGCTGGTGGACCAGGGCGGGCTGAGCATGGCCGCGCTGGCCGACCGCACCGGGTACAGCAGGACGTCCTGGAAGCGGTATCTGAACGGCCGGCTGCTCGCGCCCAAGGGGTCGATCATCGCGCTCGCCGAGGTCACCGGGACCAGCCCGGTGCACCTCACCACCATGTGGGAGCTGGCCGAACGCGCCTGGAGCCGCGCGGAGACGCGGCACGACCGCACCATGGAGCAGCTCCGGATCACCCAGGCCCGCGCCGAACGGGGCGACTTCGGCGGGGCACGCGCCGAGGCGGCAGCGGCGGGCGGCGTCCGGACCGTACGCGCGGAGACGGGGACGCCAGGGGCGGCGAGGTCGGCGGGGGCTCCGCCGGTGAGCCCGCCCCTGGGGGACGCGGACGCCGCCGGGCCCGCGCGCCCCGTGACCGGCGGGCCCCGTGAGGGCCGGCGACGGCTGCTGCTCTTCCTCGCGGGTGCCGTGGCCGCGGTCGCCGTCATCGGCGGCGTCTTCCTGCTCACCGGCCGGGGGGACGGCCGCGGGACGGCCGGCGCCGCCGGGTCCCCCTCGCCGTCCGCCGGCGGCGTCGCCCATCCGCCGCCCGGCGTGCGGTGCGCGGGCTCCGGCTGCACCGGCAAGGACGCCGAGGCCATGGGGTGCGGCGGCGACCTGGTGACCACCGCCAAGACCGCCGTCGTCGGCGCCGCCACGCTGGAGGTCCGCTACAGCAGGACCTGCGGCGCGGCCTGGGGCCGGATCACCGGCGCCGTCCAGGGCGACCAGGTGCGCGTCACGGCGGGCGGGTCGGCCCAGCGGGGCGGTACCCGGGCCGGGGACACCTTCGCGTACACGCCGATGGTCGCCGTCGGCGGCGCGGGTGAGGCCGAGGCATGCGTGACCCTGGCGGCCGGACGGACGGGCTGCACGAGGTAGCCGGAGTTTTCCGGTGCGGCACGCTTGGGACGCCGGAACCGGGGCACACGGAGGTATATCCCCCCACGGGAGTCCGGCGAGCCGGCACCCCCACCGGCGGCCGCCTTCGTCCTCCTCTCCCGGACGGGCGGCCGCTGCCATGTGCTGCCTCGGTCCCGCACAGTTGAGCTGTGGGGCGGGCCACAGGGCCCCGGAGGCCCGGCCTCCCGGATGCGCGATAGCCTGACCGCTGATCTCTCTTGACGCCAAGAGATCGATCATCCGCCCGGGGCAGCGACGCCCCACCGCCAGCTGTCCTACGGAGAACGCCATGACCCGCACTCCCGTGAACGTCACCGTCACCGGCGCGGCCGGCCAGATCGGTTACGCCCTGCTCTTCCGCATCGCCTCCGGCCAGCTGCTCGGCGCGGACGTGCCGGTCAACCTGCGCCTGCTGGAGATCACCCCCGCGCTGAAGGCGGCCGAGGGCACGGCCATGGAGCTGGACGACAGCGCGTTCCCGCTGCTGAGCGGCATCACCATCACCGACGACCCGAACGTCGCCTTCGACGGCACCAATGTCGCCCTCCTCGTCGGCGCCCGCCCGCGCACCAAGGGCATGGAGCGCGGTGACCTCCTGGAGGCCAACGGCGGCATCTTCAAGCCGCAGGGCAAGGCCATCAACGACAACGCCGCTGACGACATCAAGGTCCTCGTCGTCGGCAACCCGGCCAACACCAACGCGCTCATCGCGCAGGCCGCCGCCCCGGACGTACCGGCCGAGCGCTTCACCGCGATGACCCGCCTCGACCACAACCGCGCGCTGACCCAGCTCGCGAAGAAGACGGGCGTCCCGGTCTCCGAGATCAAGCGCCTGACGATCTGGGGTAACCACTCCGCCACCCAGTACCCCGACGTCTTCCACGCCACGGTCGCGGGCAAGAACGCCGCCGAGGTCGTGAACGACGAGCAGTGGCTGGCCGACGACTTCATCCCGACCGTCGCCAAGCGCGGTGCCGCGATCATCGAGGCCCGTGGTGCCTCCTCGGCCGCCTCCGCCGCCAACGCCGCCATCGACCACGTCCACACCTGGGTCAACGGCACCGCCGAGGGCGACTGGACCTCCATGGGCATCCCGTCGGACGGCTCCTACGGCGTCCCGGAGGGCCTGATCTCGTCCTTCCCGGTCACCACCAAGGACGGCGAGTACGAGATCGTCCAGGGCCTGGACATCAACGAGTTCTCCCGCGCCCGCATCGACGCCTCGGTGCGGGAGCTGGCGGAGGAGCGCGACGCGGTCCGCGGTCTCGGCCTCATCTGAGCCCCCGCACGCGACGAGTGACGGGCCCCTCCGGTCTTCCGGACGGGGCCCGTTCCCGTGTCCCGCCTGCTCCGGGCCGCGCCTGCCCGGTGCCCAGAACGGCTTGGGCAGCACCGGCGCCGGTCCCGGTCCGCGTCCCGCAGCACACGCCGTACCGCCTGCACGGTGCGGGCCTCACCGGCGACGCAGGCCACCCCGCCCGGCGCGGGTGCGAGCCGGCCCACCGCCCCGGGCGGCGGGACCTCGCCGCGCAGCACCCGTCCAGCCGTCCGGCGTGGGCCGGTGGGAGCCGGTCGGCCGCCGTCCCCGTCTCGACACAGCCCGAGACCCGGGTCCCGTCGGGCAGCGCGGCGAGCAGGGGCGTACGGGCCGGACACCCCCTGCTGGAGGGCGGGTTGACCCCGGAGCGGTCCGCCGCCGGAGCCGGGCACCTGAGTGTGTCCCGGCGGGGGCGGCTGCACGGGCCCTGCGGGACACCGACCTGGTCGGGATCGTGAGCGGGGGGAGCCGGACCCTGTCCGAGACGCTCGGCCTGGTCACCTTCGCCATCCCGCTCCCGCTGCCGCCCCCGCCGCGACGCCGACCCGGCCCACGCGTGGCCGCGCGCCACGCCGAAGGCGTCGACGGCCGAGCGGATTACGGTTCCCTGACCCCCTGCCACCCCTCTATGCTCAACGGTCGTCCACCTTCTCGTGGGCGAGGGACTTCCATGCATCGGGGGATGGCATGAGCAGTGCTCAGGTGCCGCCGCAGGCGGAGCGGACATCGGCCGAGCGGGCGCCGGCCCCTCCGCCGCCCGTCCCGCCCCACACCAGCGAGGCCACCCGGCTGCTGTGCGCGGGCACCTATCTGGACGCCGGCTACCGGGACCGCGTCATCGAGGAACTCCACCTCAACGAGCAGCGGATCGTGGCCCCTTCCTTCGGCTTCGACGCGGCGAGGGTGCTCGCGCACGCGCTGCGGGCCCGGCGGCAGGAGCTGGTCTGGGCGGGCGCGATCACCGGGCTGTGGCTGGTGGGCATGCTGCTCAGCGGCGGGCTGCTCTTGCTGTACCTGGGGGCCAGTATCTGGCTCGCCCTCGCCCCGTGGCTGCGCGACCGCACCGCGATCCCGCCGCTGTACCGGCGGGTCCTCGCCTTCCTGGCGCGGTGGTGGGGGCGGGCGTGGTTCGCCGCGCTGTTCGCGCTGACCGTCGTCACCGGGTTCGGCGGCGGTCCGTCCGACGAGCCGTCCTACGATCCGTACGGATACGGGGGGTACGGCGGATACGGCGGTTCCGAAAGCCTCGCCGACTCGCTCACGCCGGCCGTGGAGCTGTGGCAGGCGTGGTCCACTCTTGTCGTGCTCGCGCTCATCGGGCTGTGTGTGCACGCCCAGCGCACCCAGTTCAGCCGGGCGCTGGCCGGTGAGCTGTCCGCGCGGCGCTTCCCGGACGCCGCCGCCGACCCCGCCGAGCAAGCACCGAGCCCGCGTTTCCAGCGGCTCAGGCAGCGCATCCGGCTGGAGCAGCACGCCCCGCTGATCATGTACCACGAGGCCCGGCCCTTCTGCGGGGCCGGAGACGCGTACGACACCTGGGTGCTCGCCGTGGAACTCAAGCCGGACGAGCTGACGAAGGAACGGCAGCCGCTGAGCAACCGGGCGATCCTGGAGAAGATCCGACCCCGCCTGGAGCAGCTCCGCGTCCCGGCCGAGTACGCGGGGCCCGGTGTCCGGGACCGGCTGCGCTGGCTGGAGATCGACGAGTGCGTGTTCCTCCCGGTGGAGGGGCTCAAGAAGCGGGAGCAGGCGCCGTACACCGCCGAGGCGTTCGAGCAGCACCGGGCGCGGGCGGTGGAGGAGGGGGCCGAGAAGCGGCGGCACTTCCTGCGGGTGCGGGTCGGGGGCTGGGATGAGGAGCTGGTCGTCACCGTGTACGTCCGCGTCCACACCCAGGGCGGCATGCTGATGCTGGAGATCGCGCCGCATGTGCTGACGCCGGTGCGCGAGGACTTCAAGGACGCCGACCGCGCGGCCCACCGGTTCCGCCACAACAACCACCTCGGCAAGGCCGTCACCGCGCTCGTCCTGGTACCGGGCTCGGCGGGGCGGGCGCTCGCCCAGCTGGGCCGGGGGCTGGTGCACGGCTGGCGGCTGCTGACCGGCGGTTTCGCGGGCGCGCTGCCCGACGGTCCCGCGCTCTCGGTGCGCGAACTGGGGTCCACGCCCGTCGGCTCGCTCTTCCAGGAGATGGACGTCGTCCGGTATCTGCGCGGGGTGCAGGACCGGGTGGCCGACGGCGTACGGTCCGCGCTCGCCGAATCCGGCTACGAGACCGGGGAGTTCGTCCGGAAGGTCGTCAACATCCGCAACGGGGACGTCCACATCGGCCGCGTCGAGGGCAGCACCTTCGCCGTCGGCAGCCACGCCACCGCCACCGGCGCGCCCGCGCCGCAGAAGGGAGCCGGGACATGACCGGTCAGGAGCCGAACGTGACGATCGGGGACGTGTCGGGGAGCACCTTCGCCGTCGGCAGCCACGCCCACGCCGAGAGCCACCAGCACGGCACGGGCACCCCCGCCGACCAGGAACTCCTGCAAGCGGTAAGGGAGTTGCGCGCCGACCTCGCGCGGGTACGGGCGACCGAGCAGACCGCCGCGCTGGGCGAGGCGCTCGCCGACACCGAGGCCGAACTCACCCGCACCGGCCAGGCGAGCCCGACCCGCCGCGAACGCCTGCGGGAACTCCTGGCCGACTCCCAGGCCCTCCTGGGCGTCCTCGCCTCGGCGGGCACGGTCGCCGGCCTGCTCGGACTCTGACCACCACACCAGAAGGGGGGCCGCGATGAGCGGGGGAGAACAGCACTGGAACGAGGACACCCAACGCTGGGAGGCCGGCCCCGGCTCGGACTCACCCCCGACCCCACCCCCACCGTCCCGCCCGGCCCACGCCCCGGCCCCGGTGTGGCCGCCGGCCGACCCGACGAGGCCCACCGAGCCCCCGGCCCCGGAGTGGCCCCAGGCCACCCCCACGGAGGCCGACGACACCCCGGCCTCCACCTGGCCCCCAGCAGACCGCCGCACCCCTGGCACCCCAGCCGACTCCTCGGCGTCCGCCGGCCCCGCCGCGTCCGCGACGGCCGGTAAGCGCTCCCCGGACGAGCCTGTGCCGTCCGCCGCCTCCTCGGCTCCCGGCTGGCCGCCCGCAGACCGGCGGACGCCCCCTCCCTCCTCCTGGCCGCTAGCCGGAGCGTCCTCGGCCGGAGCTTCCTCGGCCGGGGAGACGGTGGCCGAGTCCGCCGCGCACGCGGAGCCGCCATCGGCCGCCTCGTGGCCCCCGGCCGAGCTGCCCGCCGCCTGGCCGCCCGCCGATTCCTCGTCCGACACCTCCGCCTGGCCCCCCGCCGACCCGCCGCCGCGCAGTGACCCCGGTCGTCGCGTCCTCTGGTCCGTCATCGTCGGGGCGGCGGCAGCCGCTGTCGCGGTGAGCCTTGTGCTTGCCCTCGTGGTCGGCAGGGACACCGACGATGGGCGTAGCGGGCAGAGCCGGGGGCACGTCTCCTCCGCACCCGTGACCCGCAGCCCGAGCCCCACCACGAGTTCGCCCACTCCCACGCCCACCCCCTCGCCCAGCGCGCCTCCTGCCGGATACGAGTTGCGTGACGACGATGAGGGGTTCCGGGTGGCCGTGCCCGAGGGCTGGACGCGGGCGACCGCGCCGTCCGAGTACGGGATGGCGGTCGTGAACTTCCGCAGCCCGGACCGGGAGCGGAGGCTCCAGGTGTACGAGGTGGCGGAGGCCAGCCCGAAAGCGTCCTTCGAGCTGTACCTGTCGGACCGGACGCCGAAGCCCGGAGGGTTCAAGAAACTGAAGCTGACCGACCTGGACGAGGGGGACTTCACCGGGTCCCGGCTGGAGTACCTCGCGGGCAGGATCAGGGACGAGCCCGAGGTCGGCACCTGGCACGTCTACGACGAACGTTTCGTCGCCGCCGACGGCAAGATCTACGCCCTCGCCGCGTACGGCGCCGACGCCGACGGCCGGGAGGACGAGCTGGAACTCCTCACCACCGCGCTCGCCTGGTTCTGCCCGCCCGGCCTGAACTGCGACCCCTCCGGGAACGCGGCGCTGGACTGATCGAAGCGACCGCCTGCGCGTACCCGAAGGCTTCGCTGCGCAGGTTCCTCAAGGCCGACTTCGCCCACTCCGGCGGCAAGGGCGCCGCGTTCCTGAAGAAGTTCCAGTGGACGTGGGTCGACGCGCATCCGGACCAGTGGAAGCGCCGGCTTCCCTGAGGGTGGGTGCCGGGCGGCGGGTGCGTGTGCTGCCGCCCGGCACTTGTCCATGCGCGATCAGGCGCCGCCGAGCTGCATCGCCTTGACGCCCGCCACGAAGGCGGAGAACGAGCCGGCGGAGAGGTTCAGGACGGCGCCGCTCCTGCTCTTGGAGTCCCGGACCGGCACTGCACCGCTCGTGGCGGCAAGGTTGGTGGCGACCTCCACGCAAGCGCCGCCGTTGCTGCTGTAGGAGGACTTGAACCAGTTCGGGGTCTCGGTCACGGTGTGCCCTTTCGAAGTTCCTCGATCATGGCCTCGCTGAGCCGCCGCTCAGCATTTGTCCGCGTGCGGTTCAGACGCCGCCGAGCCGCCCGTCCTTGATACCCGCCATGAAGGCGGAGAACGAGCCGGCGGAGACGTTCAGGACGGCGCCGCTCCTGCTCTTGGAGTCCCGGACCGGCACCACACCACTCGCGGCGGCAAGGTTGGTGGCGACCTCCACACAGTCGCCACCGTTGCTGCTGTAAGAGGAGGTGAACCAACGTGGGGTGTCGCTCATCGCGGGGTGCCCTTTCGAAGCTGTTCGATCATGGCAACGGAAGTCGCCTGCCCGAGCGCTTCCGCCTGTAGCTGATGGTAGGCCGTCAGCGCAGGCAGGACGAACGCGCTTTCCCTCACCAACTGCCCTCTGTGGGACGACTCTGCGTAGGCGACGTGAGTTCTGTCCGGCAGCGTCAGCAGATTGATGGGAAGGTCGTACGACCGAAGCTCGCCCATTTCGTACGGAGCCACTTGCAGCACCGTGGATGGCAGTTCGGCGAAGCGGATCAGACTGCTCAGCTGCTCGGCCATGACTTCGGGGCCGCCTACTTGCCTCAGAAGGCAGCTCTCGTCGAGAACGACGTGAACCATGGGTTCAGGCGTCCGCTTCAGAGCAGCCTGACGATCCATCAGTGCCGTCAGCCGCTCCTCCCCCTGTTGCTCCGTGATCGCCCCGCGTCGGACGGCCCCGGTCGTGATGGCAGCGGCGTACTCGGGTGTCTGGAGCAAGCCGGGAATGATCCCGAGCATGAAAAGCCGGATCTCCACCGCCCGCTTCTCATGCGGGACGTACTCCGGGAAACCCTCCAGCAGGCCGGTGTTGCGGACGGCGCGTCCTTGCCGGTCGAACTCATCTCCCGTACCGAACGCTTTGTCGGCGCTCGCCGCGAAATGGGGAGTTGGAGGGCGTCGACCAGTTTCGACGGCTGAGATATGGGTGCCGGAGTACCCCATGCGCTCGCCCAACTCATCCTGGGTCCAGCCCCGCTCGTCCCGCGACGTGCGCAGACGTTTGCCGAATGCCGCCTCCGGTGAGTTCTCCGGCTCCAGCTCTTTCCGGTTCAACAGAGTTCACCCCAACTCTTCGTTCGCACCACGCAAGTTGATGATGCGTCGACTGTAGGTCACGCTGATGCTCCTTGGTAGTGGAATGGCTACGGAGAGGAGCGGTCGTCGTGCCTGGTGATTCCCCGCCTGTGGAACGGCAGGAAGATCCCTCGCCGCCGCCCATCGGAACGCTCATGGTGGACGGGCGGGAGCGCGTCGGTGAATTCCGGGGCGAGTGGTGCGGACGCTGGTCCTTCCGGCCGGTCACCGGCGGCAGGGAATGGGACGCGGCTCCTGAGGACGTACGGCCGGCCAGTCCCGCGGAGCGCCTACGCGCTCAGATCGCCCGCGCCAATGCCCGGAGCCGGGGTGAATACCTGTGACCATGGCGTCCGCGAAACCGGTGAAATGCGAATGATGAAACGACTGGTCGCCCGTGTCTGGCGACTTGTTCGGGGCCCCCTCCAGTGGCGCGTCCTGTGGCTGGCGCACGCCAGATTCATGGTCGGCGTGACGGGAGTCGTCCGGAATGACGCGGGTCAGGTGCTACTGCTCAAGCACCGTATGCGGCCCCCGGAAAAGCCGTGGGGACTTCCCACCGGTTACGCGATCAAGGGGGAGGAGTTCCCGCTCACCATCGTGCGGGAGGTGGAGGAGGAGACCGGGTTGAGCGTGAAGCCCGGTCGGCTGGTGAGCGTGACGAGCGGCCACAGGCTCCGGGTCGAGGTGGCGTACGAGGCGCTGCACACCGGAGGGACGCTGAAGATCGACAGGTTCGAGATCCTGGAGGCACGGTGGTTCTACACCAGCTCGCTGCCCGAGGGAATGCAGGACTCCCACCGGCGGCTCGCCCTGGGCAGCCCGACGGCCTGATGCCGCTGGTCATGGCGGGAGGCGGGCTCCCCGCTGCCTCATCCGCCCCGTCCGCATGCTCCACCCCACCCCTGAGGTGCGCGGGCGGGGCATTCCTTGCTCAGACAGGAGAGTGGCTGTGTATCACTGCAATGCCTCCAACCCTTCACCGTGGTCGGAAAAGTCGGACGCGCGATCCGACGAGGGCGTGCCGCCCCACCCGCACGACCGCCTTGTCTGTGAGCTGAACAGGCAGCACCACGGCAGACACGCCTATTTTCTCTGCGAGTTGAGCTGCGACTCGCACCTGTGGGTCAGGTGGGAGGGCGAGGAGTTCGCCTGCGTCGTGCTGCGGCCGTGTGGCATGGTCGACGCCACCGCCGACCCCGTCCGCCGGGAAGCGTGCACCCTGTTCGCCGATCACTCCCCGGGGCACTCCTGGCAGTTCTCCGACATGTTGCAGGACTAGGCGCCCCGCCGCCGCCCCAGAGACTGGACGGCGTTGTCGATCTCCAGGTCGATGAGGCGCTGTACGTCGATGGCCTGGCCGGCGAAGACGCCGGTGAGTTCGAGACTCACGATGCCGTGGACGCGTGTCCAGAGCAGGATGGCGGCGCGGGCGATGTGCGGCAGGGTGTCGGGCCGTTCCTGCGCGCGGGCCCACAGGCGCAACTGGTCGTCCAGGGTCCGGTCACCGCCCGCCGCCTCGACGGGTGCCGGGTCAGCCTCCATGGCGACCAGCAGGTCGATGAGCAGGGACATCGCCTTGTCGAGCGGGGTACGGGAAGCGGCGTCACCCGCCGCGTCGCCGGGTCGTTCGCCGAACAGCATGCCGTAGCGCCGCCGGTGGCGCAGCGCCCAGTCGCGGTAGGCGGCGACCAGTAGTCCTACCCGCGCGCGCGGTGCACGTCGGCTGCCCGCGACGGCCTGGCTCATCGCCGTGGCGAGCTGCTGGTACGACTGCGTCGTGAGGTGCGCCACCAGCGCGTCCCGAGACGGGAAGTAGCGGTAGACGGCCGGTGCGGACATCGCCATCGCGCGGGCCAGCGCCGCGATCGACAGCGCGTGCACACCGCCCTCGTCAATGATCGCGAAGGACTCTTCCTCGATCTCCCGTGACGTCTGGGCCCTCAGCCGCGCGCGCCTGCTCACCGTCCGCATCTCATCGGTCATTGTCACATCGTAACTTGCCTTACGCCTTGACGTAGTGCGATGCCTAAGTGCATTGTTACGGTCATTAACTGAGTGACTGACATTCGCGGCGTGATGGAGGAGTTGGGCATGTCCGAGATGAGAGCCTCTGCCGAGGCCACCGTGACCGTCACCGAGGTTCTGCTCCCCGGCAAGGTCGCGCCGTCCGGCCTTCGGCTGGTCAGGCGGGCACTCCCGGCGCCGGTCGCCGGCCAGGCACGGGTACGCGTCGAGTCGACCGCCGTGTCGTTCGCCGAGCGGGCGATGAGCCGGGGCCGCTACTACGGCCAGCCCCCGTTCCCGTTCGTGCCCGGCTACGACCTCGTCGGCGTCGTCGAGGCCGTCGGCCCCGGAGTCGATCCCGCACTGGTCGGCCGGCGGGTCGCCGCACTGACCAAGACCGGTGGCTGGACCACCGCTGCCCTGCTGACCGCCGCCGACCTGGTGGAGGTACCCGACGGGATCGACCCCGACGAGGCGGAGACACTGATCGTCAACGGGCTGACCGCCTATCAGATGCTCCACCGCAGTGCGAAGGTACGAGCCGGGCAGACCGTACTCGTCCTGGGCGCCGCCGGCGGGGTGGGCTCGGTCCTGGTGCAGCTAGCCAAGGAGGCCGGCGCACGCGTGATCGGCACCGCCGCCCCGCGCCATCACCAGTCACTGCGCGCGCTGGGCGTGGAGCCGATCGACTACCGGGACCTTGATCCGGCCGCCCGTGTCCGGGAACTGGCGCCAGGCGGTGTGGACGCCGTGTTCGACCATCTCGGCGGCGCGAGCGCGAGTCTCTCCTACCGACTGCTCAACCGCAGCGGAACGCTGGTCTCCTACAGCATCGCGGCCAAGCTCGACGACACGCGACCCCTGCTCCTCGACTTCCTGCCGCTGCTGGCCAAGCTGACGTTCTGGAACTACCTGCCCACCCGCAGGCACGCGAGCTTCTACGACGTCTGGGCCGGCGCCGGAAAGCCGGACTCAGCCAAGCGCGAAGCCTTCCGGACGCGGATGCGTACCGACCTCACGCACCTCTTCGGCCTGCTGCGCGACGGCGTCCTCACCGCGCGGATCGCCGCACGCTTTCCGCTGGACGAGGTCGCCGCGGCGATGGAGCTGGCCGAATCCTCCGCACGTACCGATCTCGGCAAAATCATCCTCACGCCCTGAGCGGTGACTCTCTCCGAGCGGTGAGACCGAGTCCCGCACCCTGATCCCCCCGACGGACGCCCAGCTAGTGCCGGCCGAACCGGCGGCGGGTCCCGGTGTCGGCCGACGGGAACCTCTCCAGACGCCGGGGATCGGATTCGACGTCCTGGTGCTGGACGAGTCGGGCCTGATCCAGGACGTCGCGGGTTCCTGGACAGGGTGCCGGCCTGACGGTCCGCCCGCCGCGCTACTACTTGTACTGGCCCGGCGTGTAGTGCCCCGGCACCATCCGCGTCGACACCGCGAACCGGTTCCACGCGTTGATCACCGTGATCGCGGCGATCAACTGCGCCAGCTCCGCCTCCTCGAACTGCTTGGCGACGCGCTCGTACACCTCGTCCGGTACGAAGCCGTCGGTGATGACGGTGACCGCCTCGGTCAGCTCCAGCGCCGCCAGTTCCTTCCCGGTGTAGAAGTGCGGCGACTCCTGCCAGGCGCTGAGCTGCACGATCCGCTCCACGCTCTCCCCGGCCGCGAGCGCGTCCTTGGTGTGCATGTCCAGGCAGTACGCGCAGTGGTTGAGCTGCGAGGCGCGGATCTTCACCAGCTCCAGCAGCGTCGGGTCGATCCCCTTACGGGCGGCGGCGTCCAGGCGGACCATCGCCTTGTAGACCTCGGGCACGTGCTCGGTCCAGGTCAGGCGGGCGGGGTGCTCGGGGGCGTATGTGGGGGTGTTCTCCGTGGTGTCCATACGGGCAAGCCTAGGAGCGAAGCAGCCCAGGAGTATGGTCCATTCCCATGGCGGATTCATGGGCCAGTCTGGGCATCGACCTCCACCTCGAACCGGCCGGCGGCAGCGGTCTGCGCCGGGGTCTCACCGACGCGCTGCGGGACGCCGTACGCACCGGCCGGCTCGCCCCCGGCACCCGGCTGCCCTCCTCCCGTGCCCTGGCGGGAGACCTCGGCATCGCCCGCAACACCGTCGCCGAGGCGTACGCCGACCTGGTCGCCGAGGGCTGGCTCACCGCCCGCCAGGGCTCCGGCACCCGGGTCGCCGACCGGGCCGTGGCCCCGGCCGGGGGAGCGGGCGCACCCGTCCGGCGCCGCCCGCCGGGCCGCCCCGCGCACAGCCTCGTCCCCGGCACCCCCGACCTGGCCGCCTTCCCGCGCGCCGAGTGGCTCAAGGCCGCCCGCCGCGCCCTGACGCGGGCCCCCAACGAAGCCCTCGGGTACGGCGATCCACGCGGCCGTCCCGAACTGCGTACCGCCGTCGCCGAGTACCTCGCCCGCGTGCGCGGCGTACGCGCCGACCCGGGCTCGGTGCTGATCACCGCCGGCTTCTCGCACGCCCTGCGCCTCCTCGGCTCGGTGCTGCACGGGCGCGGCGCCCGCACGGTCGCCGTCGAGTCGTACGGCCTCGACGTGCACCTCGGCCTGCTGGCCGGAGCGGGCCTGACCACCACGGCGCTCCCCTACGACGAACTCGGCACCGACACGCGGGGATTGGGTGGCGAGAGCGCCGTACTCCTCACCCCCGCGCACCAGTTCCCCATGGGCACCACGCTGCGCCCCGACCGGCGGGCGGCCGTCGCCGACTGGGCGCGGCGCACCGGCGGGCTCGTCCTGGAGGACGACTACGACGGCGAGTTCCGCTACGACCGCCAGCCCGTCGGCGCTCTCCAGGGGCTCGATCCCGGCCACGTCGTCTACCTCGGCACCGCCAGCAAGTCCCTGGCCCCGGGGCTGCGCCTCGGCTGGATGGTGGTGCCCCACGCGCTGATGGCGGAGACGGTCGCGGCCAAGGGGCACATGGACACCGTCGGCGTGCTGGACCAGCTGACGCTGGCCGAGTTCATCGCCTCCGGCGCCTACGACCGCCATGTGCGCGCCGCCCGGCAGCGCTACCGGCGCCGCCGTGACGCCCTCGCCGCGGCCGTCGCCGACCGGGCGCCCGAGGTGACCGTCACCGGGATCGCGGCCGGGCTGCACGCGGTGCTGCGGCTGCCGCCCGGCACCGAGCAGGGGGTCGTACGGGCCGCCCACTGGCAGGGGCTCGCCCTGCACGGCCTCGCCTTCTACCGCCACCGACTGGCCGTGGCCGAACCGCTGGACGCCCTCGTCGTCGGCTATGGCACCCCGCCCGACAGCACCTGGCCCACCGTTCTGGAAGCCCTTTGCCGGGCCCTGCCTTAGAGAACCGGGCGGGGGGTACCCGTGCGCGGAAGCACGCCGGTCTCTAGGGTTGGGTCGAACGCGAATCCGACGGGGGAAGAAGAGAACATGGCCAGCACCCGCGCTCAACTGCGGTCCACCACAGTCGTCCTGGGCGGTATGGGGCTGCTCGCCGCCGCCCTCACCGCGTGCTCGTCCGACCATCCGGACAAGCGCTGCGTCGACCGGAACAGCTACAACGCGGCCAAGGGCTACCACGTCGTCTCCGACAAGAGCTGCAAATCGGGCTCCAGCGGCGGCGCCTACTACTACGGCGGCAAGAAGAGGGGCTCCTGGGTCCGCAGCGGCTCCTTCACCGTGCCCCGCAAGTCCGGCGGCGGCTCAGGCCGTTCGGGCGACAACGACAGCGTGCACCGGGGCGGCTTCGGCGGCGGCCACGGCGGCTCCGGCGGCTGACCGGACCGGGACGACACGAGCATGGAACGCCGTACGATCACGCCCCGCCCCGACTGGCAGCGCACCGTCGAGGAACAGGGCATCGTCTACCCGCTCACCCGCCACCCCGACGGCTCCCTGCGCCCCTACTGGGACGAGAGCGCGTACTACGTCTTCTCGCTGCCCGAGGTGGAGGCGCTGGAGGAGACCGTCGAGGAACTGCACACCATGTGCCTGGCCGCCGCCGGGCACCTGGTGGAGCACGACCGCCTCGCCGACCTCGGCATCACCGACCCCCGGGTGGCCGCCGCCGTCACCGAGTCCTGGCACCGACGTGCCGAACTGCCGTCCGTGTACGGCAGGTTCGACCTGCACTACGACGGCACCGGCCCGGCGAAGCTGTTGGAGTACAACGCGGACACCCCGACCTCGCTGGTGGAGGCCGCGTCCGCGCAGTGGTTCTGGATGGAGGACCGCTTCCCCGGCGCCGACCAGTGGAACTCGCTGCACGAGCGGCTGGTCGACACCTGGCGCGAGCAGGCGAAGCTGCTCCCGCCGGGCGCCC
The DNA here is from genome assembly GCF_042721685.1 of Streptomyces sp. NPDC058459. Lineage (NCBI taxonomy): Bacteria > Bacillati > Actinomycetota > Actinomycetes > Kitasatosporales > Streptomycetaceae > Streptomyces > Streptomyces sp. NPDC058459. Next base: position 16,831 of record NZ_JBHXLV010000127.1, read on the forward strand.
CGCTGCACTTCGCGCACTCCTCGGCCGACGAACTCGGCGAGGACCTGATGACGGTCGCCTACCTCAAGGAGACCGCCGAACAGGCCGGGCTCGACACCGACTGGCTCTCCATGGAGGAGATCGGCTGGGACACCCTCTCCGGCCGCTTCGTGGACCAGCGGCTGAAGTTCATCCGGGCGATCTTCAAGCTGTACCCGTGGGAATGGCTCACCACCGACGAGTTCGCCGGTCACGTCCTGGACACCCTGGACAACGGCGGCGGCACCGGCAGCACCCTGTGGATCGAGCCCGCCTGGAAGATGCTGCTCAGCAACAAGGCCCTGCTGGCGATCCTCTGGGAGCTGTACCCCGGCCACCCCAACCTGCTCCCGGCCTACCTGGACGGCCCCCGCGAGCTGGCCGCCACCACCGGCTACGCCGCGAAGCCGCTGCTCGGCCGCGAGGGCGAGGGCGTCACCCTGCACCCGCCGGGCACCCCGGCCCCGCCGCCGCCCGAGGAGACCTGCTGCTACCAGGCCCTCGCCCCGCTCCCCGTCTTCGACGGCAACCACGTCGTCCTCGGCGCCTGGACCGTCGGCGACCAGGCGGCCGGGCTCGGCATCCGCGAGTCCGCCGGGCTGATCACCGACTCGTACGCCCGCTTCCTGCCGCACGTGATCCTCTAGGGCCGGACAGGCCCTGGACCGCGCACTGACTCGCCCACGGCCGGTACGCTGGTCGTGGGCCGTGACTGGCGCGCTGGGATGGGACCGACCATCGGGGAGCGGCCCGAGTCAGACAGTGCCGAGCGCCTGGGCCGAACCGAACACGACGACACCCGACGCCCTGTCCGGAGGCCCCCATGCCCGAGAACCCCACCCCGTCCGGCTCCGCCGAGACCACCGCCTACCGCGCCGCGCTCGACGTCATCCGCGCGGTCGAGCCCCGGGTCGCCGACGCGATCGGCCAGGAGGTCCACGACCAGCGCGAGATGCTCAAGCTGATCGCCTCCGAGAACTACGCCTCCCCGGCCACCCTGCTGGCGATGGGCAACTGGTTCAGCGACAAGTACGCCGAGGGCACCGTAGGCCGCCGCTTCTACGCCGGCTGCCGCAACGTCGACACCGTCGAGTCCCTCGCCGCCGAGCACGCCCGCGAACTCTTCGGCGCCCGGCACGCCTACGTCCAGCCGCACTCCGGCATCGACGCCAACCTGGTCGCCTTCTGGGCCGTCCTCGCCGACCGCGTCGAGGTGCCCTTCCTCCAGAAGACCGGCGTCCGCCAGGTCAACGAGCTGTCCGAGGCCGACTGGGCCGAGCTGCGCCAGGCGTTCGGCAACCAGCGCATGCTCGGCATGTCCCTGGACGCGGGCGGCCACCTCACCCACGGCTTCCGGCCCAACATCAGCGGCAAGATGTTCGAGCAGCGCTCCTACGGCACCGACCCGGCCACCGGCCTGATCGACTACGAGGCCCTGCGCGCCCAGGCCCGCGAGTTCCGCCCGCTGATCCTGGTCGCCGGCTACTCCGCCTACCCGCGCCTGGTGAACTTCCGGATCATGCGGGAGATCGCGGACGAGGTCGGCGCGACCCTCATGGTCGACATGGCGCACTTCGCCGGTCTGGTCGCGGGCAAGGTGCTGACCGGGGACTTCGACCCGGTCCCGCACGCCCAGATCGTCACCACCACCACCCACAAGTCGCTGCGCGGCCCGCGCGGCGGCATGGTGCTGTGCGACGACTCCCTCAAGGACCAGGTCGACCGGGGCTGCCCGATGGTGCTGGGCGGCCCGCTCCCGCACGTCATGGCCGCCAAGGCCGTCGCCCTGGCCGAGGCCCGGCAGCCCTCCTTCCAGGACTACGCCCAGCGCGTCGTGGACAACTCCCGCGCGCTCGCCGAGGGCCTGACGAAGCGTGGCGCCACCCTCGTCACCGGCGGCACCGACAACCACCTCAACCTGATCGACGTCGCCGGCTCCTACGGTCTCACCGGCCGCCAGGCCGAGGCCGCCCTGCTGGACTCCGGCATCGTCACCAACCGCAACGCCATCCCCGCCGACCCCAACGGTGCCTGGTACACCTCCGGCATCCGCATCGGCACCCCCGCCCTGACCACCCGCGGCCTCGGCCCGGCCGAGATGGACGAGGTGGCGGGCCTGATCGACCGCGTCCTCACGACCACGGAGCCGGGCACCACCAAGTCCGGCGCCCCCTCCAAGGCCCAGCACATCCTGGACCGGAAGACCTCGGACGAGATCGCGAAGCGAGCGACAGACCTGGTGGCGGCCTTCCCCCTGTACCCGGAGATCGACCTCGGCTGAGCGCCTGCGGGGGCGCGGGGAGCCGCGCGACAAGCCACGACGC